>DATJPJ010000039.1:0-3099 GCA_035506455.1 Candidatus Nanoarchaeia archaeon | reverse complement strand
CGGTTACCATGCTTGCAACGACCATGGGCATCCAGTTTGACCCGGAAACGGCTTGGGATGAACGCAAGCAACTTTTCAAAACCAGCGGCTTAATAATTAAAACAACTAACATGACACAGACCGCCGTCGGCGACAAAAACGGCCTTTGGACTACAGCGGTTGCGGTCGCGGTTTTTGTGCCGCCTGAAAATGGTAACCCCGAATAACTTTAGTTTCTTTACGGGGAAAAACTTCTTTTTTAGTATATTTGAAAAAAATTTTGTTTTACTAATTATTTCTTCCTAGATTCGATAATGCCTCGACATTTGTCTGCAAACTCGCAGTATTCTAGACATGCTGCGTTTCGATCAGGGCGTTTCCACTCTGCGCCGCAGTCTGGGCATTTGGCTTTGTCTTCGTCGCTCCAGATTTCTACATTTGCCCCGCCACACACATGGCATTTGACATAGGCCGGTGTCGGCTGCAGAAAGTCGCGCAGTCCAGGGCATGTCTGTGGATTTTTTTCTATTGCTTTGTCTTTAGAGCTCAATAATTTCACCCCCAATCTTAATTTCGTATTCTTTAACTGGAATTTTTTTGCCAGAAGTTTCTATTGCTTTGTCCACTGCCCACTTTAATCCGGTGCAGCATGGAACTTCCATATGAGCAACAGTTATACTCGCGACTTTGTTTAGTCTAAGTATTTCTCCAAGTTTTTTGGCGTACTCTCTTGCATCATCAAACTTAGGACAACCAATTATCACTCTTTTCCCTGGAAGCAGTGTGTTTTGAAATGTCTTAAGGGCAATGGGTGCGCAGTCTGCTGCCACTAGCAAATCAGCATTTTCGTAGAATGGTGCTTGTATAGGTACAAGGTTAATTTTCACTGGCCATTGCGGCTTTGATGTTGTAGTTTTGTTGGTTTGCCTATCTTTGAGGTATTCGTGGACTTCCTTTTCGTCAAATGCTGGTGCTTCCCGCTCGGTTACCGTGATTGCTCCTTGCGGGCATTGTCCCAGGCATGCGCCCAAGCCGTCGCAGTATGTTTCTTTAATTATACAGGCTTTACCATTGACTATCTGAAGTGCGCCTTCCGCGCATTTTGGGATACATTTGCCGCATCCATTACAAAGATTTTCGTTTATGTTTACGATTTTTCTTAAGACCATTTTATTCTTCACCTATGAGGCATTTTCCATGTTTGGGGCAGAATTTTTCGGCGTGATTTTCGATGGCTCTGAATATAGGGTCAATGGTTTCATGATTTATGGAGTAGATGTGACATTTTCCATGTGACTTGGCACTAATGAAGTTGCATTCAAGCAACGGTTTGAGGTTGTGCGAAACCATGCTTTGTTCTTGGTTTAGCGCGGTGGCGAGCTCGGTGACGCTCATTGGTTTGTTCATTAGTTGTTCCAAAGCTGCAAGACGGGTTGGGTTTGCGAGGTTTGTGAAGAATCGGTAGCAAATTGTTGTTAGCCCTTTTTTCACGTTTTTCATCTGCCATTGCTTTACCAATGAATTATTATTCATATGAACAACTATTCATATAAACCTGACGACGAAACAGTTCGGGAAAAATATCGAAACTGTTAACTTCCAAGAAAGCAACCTAACAACGAAAACGCAATGAAATTCCAAGGACGAACCGCGACAGCAATCATAGTCTATCCCGGTGAGAAAATTCTGTTGATAAAGCGAAGCACGCCACCTTTCGTTAACTACTGGGCATTACCTGGAGGAAGAGCGGAAGCCGAAGAGACTGCTGAGCAAACCGTCGTGCGCGAAGTCAAAGAAGAAACGGGTTTAGACGTTACCATACTTCGCAAGGTGGGCGAATATCATGAGGAGGGAACCCAAGGCGGCCAGGAATACGACTATTATGCAGCCTGTTTTCTTGTTGAGCCTGTGGGTGGGGAAATCGTTCGGCAGAAAAACGAAGTAGAGGACATCACACTCTTCGCCTTAGACTCATTGCCAACAGTAATGGCGTTTGTACATTCCCAGATGATTAAGGACTTCTTGACTCAAGAAACAACTAAAGAGTCCGCTTTTTCTTGATTTGTAGTTGAAAAATCGGGGCGGGAAGAGGTTAGTTTTTTCCTTCTTTGGCCTTGAATTTTTCCTCTATGAGTGCGATGAGCTCTTCTGGTTTCACTGGCTTGACGAGGTACGCGTCTGCGCCTTCATCGAGGGCTTTGACGCCTGTTTCGAGAGAAGGAAATCCTGTTATCATTATTTTTATTGCATTTTTCATGTTTGGCTTTATCTTGACGAGTAAGTCAGTTCCATCCATGTCTGGCAGGCGAATGTCAATCAATGCTAAGTCGTAGTTTTTTTCTTTTGATTTTTCTAGGGCTTCTTTTCCTGTTTCCGCGATGTCGATTTCGTAACCGCTTTTCTTCAGAATTCGTGTGAAGGTTCGAAGTATTGACTTGTCGTCATCTATAACAAGTATATTTCGTTTGGAGTTGTCCAAAGTTGTACTTCCTTTTTGCTGGTTGGGTTTAGCCCGCGATATCGTAAATAGACTCTGATTGATTAATCGTGGGTATTAAAGAGGTAAGCTTCTCTGCTTACGGATTTCTGTTTTATGTTTTGTTTTTTCACCCTTATAAGGTTTATACTCGATTTTCACATCTAAAAAGGTGTTAAACTTGTTAAGACTGCACTTTCTGTTTGCCTTTTGTAGCTGTTGTCAATATGTGGCGTGAATTTCTTGCATTAATTAGACTTATATACTTAGGTGAGCTGCTACATATTGTGGCTAACATGTTGTAACATTAAATTGTGACAACAGTGTTGAGGTTGTTGGTTAAGGTTGAGCGAGAAAGACATTCTAAAGTTTCTCCAAAACTTGGGTTTCTCTAAGCGCGAAGTTCAAGTGTACATGTTTCTGGCGAAAAGTGGTGCGCAATCAACCAGCTTCGTTGCTAAGCGGTTGAAAATGGAACGTGTTCAGGCTTATCGCACATTTAAGAAACTGCAGGAAAAAGGGTTCATAGAGGCAACGCTCGAAAGACCAACTCGATTTACGGTTGTTCCTTTTGCTAATTTGCTCGATTCATTCATTGACACCAAGAAAAGCGAAGTTGAAAACCTTAACAGTCAGAAAGAGAG
>DATJPJ010000038.1:0-7957 GCA_035506455.1 Candidatus Nanoarchaeia archaeon | reverse complement strand
TCGCGTCTTCGGGCCCGTGGGGAACGGCTTCCGAGAAACGAACTTTAGTCTCCCCGAAGCAGAATTCCTGCCCGTCCGCCGTAGCTAACTTGCTCGCACGTTTGCCTCCTGTTTGTTGGAACATCCAAGCACGTTCCCGTTGACTCGAGTTAATATTTTCCCGTGGGTTTTTCATCAAGACTGTCTTCTTTTCGTATATTTGCCTCGCCGTCTCGCCCTTCTGTGTCCAATTTACGAGCCAATCCTCATAGCTCGGTGTGTGATGGTCAAAGTGATAGTGACTAATAGTTACGACTTGAACTTTGTCTGCAGCCTCCGCTATTCGTTGGCGCAATTGTGCGATAACCTTAAACTCCTGAGGGTGGGGTAAAAGGCTGAAACGGTATGGGGCTAGTGAAATTCCCGCGTCAAGAAGCAAAGAGACATCTTTGGTTTCAACGAGGATGCACATTGAACGAACGCCAAAGCTTTCTGCGGCTATTGGTGTAACTTTCAGGTTTTTCAATGTTGTCGACATTGTTCTCTGTGGGGATAAGTATTAATATTATTTAGCCATGGTTTGAGAAAGGCTATGGCATTAGCCTGGACCTATGTCGGTCTAAACCGCTCCTTGTGGATGCTAATAATGCCTACCTAGACGGAGAAACAAAAGGTGGGCAAAAAGACGTCAGCATTTGAAGTCGGACTTTTGGGTATCGGCGCGATAGCCGGAGCATTCCTCAGATACAGGCTTGTTCAAAATCCAGTTCTCGTCGGAGGACTGCAAGTTAATGTTCTTATCATTAACGTGATAGGCAGCTTCGTTATAGGTTTATTCTCGGTAGCGGCATTAACTCTGAACCTGGACCCTAAGTATTCTTTGCTCGTTGCCACAGGATTCTGCGGGTCATTTACGACTATGTCCTCGTTCGCTTTAGAAACCAGCAATTTGCTAGGTGACAATCGTTTTATCCTCGTGGCGGTGAATATACTAGCAAATGTAGGTTTGTCCTTGGGAGCAGTTCTCGGAGGGCAAGCCCTGGGTAATTTCGTTATGGAGCATGCGTTAAAGTGAAGATGAAGATGTGGAGCGTCATCGTTCGTATAAAGAAGAATGATCAACTCGGAGGCAAACGGTTAGAGGCTTTAGTTATGGAATTGCTTGTTAAGGCTGGCATCGCCGGCGCTACTGTGTGGACTGGGGTAGATGGGTTTGGGAAAAGGGGCAAATCCACGATGCATCTGGAAGGCGTGTCTGTTAACATGCCTCTTATAATCGAGGTTGTTGATGAGCAGATAAAGTTAGAGCCGCTTCTGCCAGAGCTTAAAAGAATCGTGGGAGATAATGGGTTAGTTAGCATTAGTGATGTTTTTGTGCTTTAGAAGTCAGCCTTGCCCAAAACGCTATTACGATTAAATGCGGTTTCAGCCTCAACATTTTAATTTATCTGCTAACTGATTTGCACAAGGTGGGCGATGACGACTTTGGCCCAAAGACGAATAGGATGATTACGATCTTGAGTGTGAGAAGATGGAAAACTTCAACTGCAAAGTTGATTTTTTCATCTTCGAAGAGCCTGCCAAAACAATTGAATTATCTTTTTGATAGAAATTACTAAGTTCAAAAGTGAAAGCCAGTCTTGCTATTATTACCCAAGCAAAAAAATTTCACAAGAAAAGTTAAGAAGATCCACTACTTGTCTTTGGGTTGCTTTTCCCAGAGCTCCAACTGTTGCATTTTCAGTTCTCGCCGTTTCTTCTGTAGAAAGTTGTAAACTGTATGGTGTTCGCTACCTTGAATAATCATCTGCACTGCATTCCTGGCAATGTCTACTTGCTCGAAAGTCCCAATGAATCCGACCGTGTGTCCGTAAACAACCACGTCGGCTTCGGTGAGTTCTTCGATTGTTCGGCGGGTTTTCCCGTTCATTCCAATGATACGGCTCTTAACTCGGTGAATGTCTGATTCCGAACGGCCAAAGATGATGCGGAGGTCTATAAAGTCGAATATGGTGTCTTCGCTTCGCATGAGTCTGTAAACCTGATCCGAAGAAAAGCCTCTGCCGATTGCTGTGACTACGTCTTTTGCCCTGAAGAGAAGAGATGGATCCGAAGAGTTTTCGCACAGAGAGATTTCTACGCCCCCTGCTTCGCTTTCGATTTCTAGTTTAACCTGCAGACGTTCTTCTATGTCGCGTTTAACTTTGCCTTCTGGGCCTATCAAGACGCCGACTCTTTCTTTGGGTATTCGTATGAATGCGTTAGGCGTTGACATTTTCTGTTACCTGTTTGTAAATCTTTTCGTTCGGAAGGACTTCTAGTCCTTGGCGACTAAAGAATCTATTCACGTTTTCGATATCACGTTTTAAGAGAAACTCTGAAAGCGGATGCGAAGTTGGCACGGATTGGGACATGTCGAACATGACGAGTTTGCCTTTCCACGTCATGAGGTTGTATTCGCTTAGGTCGCCGTGGACGAGTTCGGCTTTCTGGTACAGCCTCTTCATAAAGGTGAGCAATTGCTTGTAGGTTTTCGCCGGGTCATCTGGAGGTTGTTCTTTGAGGCGAGGGGCGCTGACACCGTCTTTGCCTATGAACTCCATGATAACTATGTTTCGTTCTACGGCTATTGGTTTGGGCACGCGAACTTTGGCTTTGTTCGCCTCGTCCAGGTTTCGAAATTCTTTTTGCGCCCATGTCGAGATAAGTGATCTAGTGTCGCGTCTAACGTTTTTGAAGCGATAGTCACCTTCAATGTACATCAGCATACCTTTCTTGAATTCGGCTGAGGAAGTAAGGTAAATTTTGACAGCTCGTTCTTCGCCCTCTTTAGTTTTGCCCCAATACACACGGGCTTCTTTGCCTGCGCTTATTACGCCGGACACTTCATTTAAGACGCCATTGTTGAGGAACTTGAAAAGAACCATTCTTGTGGATTGGTCGAAGACTTCTTCGACTGTAGCCCGGTCTTCTGTTCGTCGATTGTCCAACATGCGGTCTCTTCGCTCGAACGCTTTCTCTTGGCGGTTGGATTTCTCTCTGGCTCTTCCTGACATAATATCATCGAATTATAATTCTTAAAGGAAAAATGTCTGAGCTTGAAAAAAATTGGCCCTGAGGCTTCTGCTTCTAGACAGTGAGGTAACCTTTTCTTCGCAGGTTTTCTGCTTGGCCGTGCGTATAGCGCCAAGTCACGTCGCCTCGTGTGTCAGTTTGGAAGTCCCACGGGGAAACTAGGACGACATCGTTTTCCCGTATCCAGACTCGACGCTTCATTTTGCCGCGGATTCGGCAGAGTCGTTCTTTGCCATCTTGGCATTTGACCATGATTCGGTCGAAGCCGAGGAGTTTTGTGACTACGCCTAATACTTCGCCTTGCGAAGGATAGACCATTTCGTTTTGAATGTCTCCTTCGCTTAGCACCTTTTTCTTGCCCATTTTGACATCTCAACAGATTCTGGAAGAAAAATATGTAATCTTGCTTAAAAGCGTGTTCATCAATGTTTGCATGTTTTCCACCCTACGTTTAGTTTTTTGTGGCTGTGGATGATCGTTTTAATGATTTTGGCAATATTTTTCATTGAGCAGTTTAAGAAATGTGCCGTTCAGAGTCGTTTAGGTTAAGTATGCTTAAATTTTAGCTTCACCACAGCTAATTCGTCAATTTGAGAGGGATTTGGTGTCTTACGTTTTTAATGTGCCTTATAAGGACAACGAGAAGCTCAGGCAAATTGTCGAGAAAGTTAAGCAAGATAGAAAACTTCAATCATATTGGCGATGCAGCAACGTCATGGCTATCGAACGTCTAGGTTACACAGACCATGGTCCAACACACGTGAAGATCGTCGCGAACATGTCATTAAAAATTCTGCGAATATTGATAGACAAACAGGTTAAACCCAGCGTCGTGAAAGACTACGGTCTAAAGAACGAAGACGCTGAAGTAATCGTTTTTCTAGGCAGCATATTCCACGACTTGGGTATGATAGTCGTGAGGAATCATCATGAAATGTACAGTGGCGTAATCGCCTTGGAGTTCCTAGAACGCTGCTTGACGCCGACATACAATGAGGATGAAAAGGCGATCATTACCTCCGAGGTGCTGCACGCTATCGTGACTCATGAGTACACTGGTCCCAAAGTTAATCGACCTTTAACGGTGGAGGCAGGCATCGTCGGTATCGCGGACGCATTGGACATGGAGGCTGGCAGAGCGAGAATTCCTTTCAAAGCTGGAAAAGTGGATATCCATGCGGTTTCGGCACTGGCAATTGAAAAAGTGGAAATTTTGGAGACTCAGGAAAAAGAAAATGTTGGAAAGCCCATTACGATAAAAATTACTATGTCTAATTCTGCGGGTGTTTTTCAGATTGACGAGCTCTTGAAGCCTAGGATCGAAACTTCGGGGCTTCAGCAGTATTTTCACGTAGTCGCTGAAATCACAGGTGAAAAAGAGCGTAGGATCGTGGAGAAATTCGAAATATAGCATCAGCGCGGTTTACGTTGTGGTTCCGTAGCAATCAACCGTAACCACAGCGTTTGTGCTTGGCGAAGAAACTGTAGCGTCGACAAGAACTGCGAATATTACGTCAGGATAAGCATACAGCCGTAGGAAATCATCGTCGCTTAGCCACACCGAGCTACTGTTGGTGAAGGTTTTTTCAACGCTGCTTGAGATGACGTTGTCTATGAATTCAATGCGGAACCTAACTGTGACGGTTTCATTATTTTGAAAATCACCCCTCACGGTTATCTTGGGCTGAAGTGTTGCGATTGTTGCTGGATGCACTTGGATAATCTGCACCGGTCCATAGTTGTTTGAGTCTCCAATGGGTATGCTTATGCCAGTTAAAGCGAAGACACCTCCGACTGCGTAAATCCAAACTCCGAAGGGGTTGAATATGCGTGCTGTCCAGTTGCCTAGAATATTGACGCCTGAACTTATTACAGGCGATTGAAAGGCGGTTTGCCCGATCGCCATGGCATAGAAGTATGCGTTATCAAGTGGTAAATAAGCAAAGGATTCGAAAACTACGCTGTAAAGGATTGTCTTGTACATAGAGCCGTCCAGTTGCAAACCTGTTTGATTGTATTTGTCGAATTCGCCCATCCATATGCGGACGTCTTGCATTTGGCCGTCTGTGAATTCCGCCTGTTTTTCTACAGTTATGGCGATGGAGTTGTTCAGTTGGTTAAAGTAGCATCGATTAACTTGGGTGTTGGCGTAGGAACCTGTTGAGCTGCTATCTAAGGATGAGTTGTTCGTAGTGTTTGTTCGGAAGACGAGGCCTTGGACGCATTTGTCAAAATGTATTGTGTCTATTCTGGTTCCCTCGGTCCATGTGTTGGTGTTAGCCAGTTCCAAACCTACTGTGCAATTCTCGAAAATCATGTTTGTGACAGTTGTTTCAAATGAGTTTTCGATATGGACGGTGCCGTTTAAGATTACGAAGCCAGAGACTTGGTTGTTTTGTGAGTGTTCAAAGTCGTCTCCTTTCACTATGACGCTGTTTTGACCAAGATTCAATGTGGCACCGTCACTGTCGAGTCGAGCATTTTTCTTGTTTAGCATGTAAATATTCGAATTTATTGCGTATTGATCAGATTTGACGAATATGTTGCTGCCGTTTGTAAGTGCTTGGTTAAAAACTGTGGCGGCATCTGTTGAATTGAAGTCTACAACGCCAGTTTGTCCGTTCTTGGCGATGTAAAAGGATTGGTTGTTCCAAACGCGATAAATTACATAGTCGTACTGTTGGACGGGCAAAAGCGAGTTGAGGTTGTCGATTTTACCGTTAAGCAAATCTAACATGGCGTAGTCGCTTTGGTTAAGCTGACTGTCTGTTTGATTTAGTTGGCTAAGTGTACTGTTAATTTGGTTTGTCACTTGGTTCGCGGCTATGAGGTCTTGGCTGCGTTGTTTCTGCTGTAAGTCGTTGTTATTCAATATCAAGTAGGTGTTTGCAACTGAAACTACGAGAACTACTATGAATAGTATCGCCAATATACGGCTTGAGCCAATTTTCATTTTTCATGGATCCTGAAGTTCAAGTCTGTTGTGAACTAGTTGGATTTAGCTAAATAATGTTTCCAAAGTTTCCTTCTAACCGGTGCAGGTAATATATAGTAAGAAAAAAGTTTAAGAGAGTTTGTTAAAGCGCTTCTTGTTGATTTTTTGTTCTCGTGTCTGTTTTTCCAATTTCTCTCTGTTCGTGTACGATGTGGTCTCCTCTTAGGGCTGAGCATATCGCGGCGATGAAGCACATGAGGGCTCCGACGTAGAAGGCTTCGCGGAGGGCACCCATAAAGGGCGAGGAAATGGCTGTTGGGAAGAAAACTGGGCCTTTGAGGTACGCAATTGTCGAAAGGGGAATGGCTGAAACCATGGCGGGTGGCATCGCGGCCAGAACTGTGCCGATTGGATTGTAGCCTAGAAAAGCGCCAAAGAGTGCTCCTGAAGCGGGGGTTTTAGCAAAAGCAGCGGCTACTTGAGGCACACCTGCACTTGTTATGGCTGTTGATAAAGCAGTGGGAAGAGTTGCACTTAGTGATACAATTATTATTGTGAAGAATAAGGCTTGGCTGATTGTTTGCCCACAGTTTTGTAGTGTTGCTCGCATACCTGAGGCTGCGCCCCGGTGCTCAGCGGGAACTGAGTTCATGATGGACGCCATGTTGGGCGAGAAGAAGGTGCCACTGCCCAAACCCATAACGAATAGTATCAGCCCGAACCAGATGTAGTTGAAGTTTGCTGGCAAGAAGGCAAATGCCAAGAAGGTTATGCCCGTGACTACCATGCCTGCTGTGGCTAGAAGGCGGGCTCCGTGTTTGTCGCTTAGCCACCCACTAACTGGTCCTGTGATAACGATCCCAATAGACATGGGGATCATAAATATGCCTGCCCAGAGCGGAGTGGATTCGTAGCTGAAACCATGCAGAGGAAGCCAAATGCCTTGAAGCAATATGACGAGCATGATCATTACTCCTCCTCGGGCCATGGCGCTCATGAACCCAGCCATGTTGGCTGCGCTAAACATTCGCGATTTGAACAGCTCAAGTCGGAACAGTGGTTCGGCGACGTGCATTTCTATGAATGGAAAGGCTATTAGTAGTGCTGCACCGGAAGCCAAAGAGGCAATGACCCATGGATTGCTCCAGCCCATTGAAGCTGAGCCGTAGGGAATTAGACCATAGGTTATGCCAATTAGTATCAGAGTTAGACCCGCCCCAAAGGTGACGTTTCCCCAGATGTCCATTTTTTGTTTTCTGCGAATAGTGCCCATTTCCTTGAGTTTCCAGTATGACCAGATTGTTCCGACAATGCCAACTGGCACACTGACGAGGAAAACGAGGCGCCAATCATATACGGCTAGGATTCCGCCTAAAGCTAAACCGACAAGTGAGCCAACGAGGAAAGCGACTTGGTTGATACCCAGAGCCTTACCTCGTTCGTTCGCGGGGAACGCGTCTGTTATGATAGCGGCACCGTTGGCAAACAGGAATGCTCCTCCGATACCCTGTACTATTCTGAACACGATGATTTCCATGGCTCCTAGGTCCCCTGAATTGGGTGTCAACCACAGCAGAATTGAGCCGACGGTAAATATGGCAAAACCCAAATTGTATAGCCTAACTCGTCCGAACATATCTGAGATTCTGCCAAAAGTAACGAGCAGAGTTGCTGTAACGATACTGTAGCCAAACAATACCCACAACAAATATTGAAAACTATTGAATGGGTCAATGTTGATACCACGGAAAATGCTTGGCAAGGCAATAAGAACAATTGTAGCGTCTATGGACGCCATTAACGTACCTAAAGTTGTGTTTGAAAGTGCAACCCACTTGTACTCAACCAATGTAATTCACCGAAACAGCAAGCAGACTAGTAATAGTATTTCCGCAAGGCTTCAAGCAAAATATAAGCTTTCTGACGAAGCATTTCTAACTAGTATGGAACAAAATGAAAAAAGCACAG
>DATJPJ010000037.1:0-9385 GCA_035506455.1 Candidatus Nanoarchaeia archaeon | reverse complement strand
TGCGGGCGAGTTTGTCGAAATCTAATTCCACTTGGCCTGCGGCGCGATGTTTCTCGGACATGACTAACACTGTTCTGATGCAAGTAACCGGTCGCCGCTATAAGTCTGTTAGTGAAAAAACCCTTCAAATTTAACGTCGTTAACTTTGAAAGCTCTATTCAGTTGGAAAACTGCGTTCTGGTTAGCAAGGAAGGGAAAAGTCCAAAGTCAAAAATTAAATTTTCGCATCATCCGACGCCCTACAGTAAAACTGTTGAGTTATTTGTTAAACTCAACAATTGCAAAAACGTATTTAACTTGTTAACGCCTTTCTCAGGGCATGCCCTCAGCCACAATCATCGAGCTTCCAAATGACATTCTAGACGCAATCTTCGCTGGTGCCAAAGAGCTATACCCCCGTGAAAGCTTCCTACTTCTCAGAGGCAAGAAGAAAAAAAGTGTCATACGCATAACTGACCTGGTTTTGGCGCCGTTTGCGGTTCATGGAAAAGGCTTTGCTCATTTCAATCCATACATGTTTTCAGGAGATTTCTCGCTTGTTGGCACGGTGCATTCGCATCCCTCAGGTAACATTAGGCCTAGTCACGTGGATTTAAATTATTTTTTTGGACGTGTTTTGATGATTGTAGGATATCCGTTTGAGGGCCAAGGATGCGTCGCTGTCTATGACGGCGAAGGCGAAAGAATGATTTTACATATTACAACTGCGAGGGAAAATCAGGATGAAGAGTTTTTCTGAGCTGCTTTAACAGCCGCTTCGTAGGTTCTCAGATAACTCACTGCGAATTTGTCAGCATTCTTCTCTGTGCCCCTGTGCTGTTTGTCAACACCTTTGCTACGAAGGTGATGATAAAATTCATGCAAAATCACGAATGGGTTACTGAAGATATCGCTATTCATGACGCATATGGTTTGGTTTTTGGCGTTGTAGGTGCCATAAGCATTTCGGGTATGCCCTTTAGGAAGTCCGACGCCGAGTTTTGGTATTTCAACGTTGTATTCCTTTGCTAAAAGCTCTAGAGCTTGCTCCGTCTGCTTGTTCAGAATCAGCTGCACTACGACGAGCTGGAAGTTCTCTTGTGCGACACTTTGCGTTGGCATCACGTTTGTCTTATGAATTGTTTCTTAAAAGGTGTATTGCTCAAGGTGCTAGTGAGCATTGATGAGAATTATGAGGTTATTGGCAACTACAACAAAGAGAAAAATGATTACGCCTGCAGTTGCAACTTTAAGGAAACGTTTTGTCCACGCGAAAGTCCTTGATGTTTGATTAGTAGTTTTCATCAGAATATTTTCCGCTTGGATGAAGATCAAGCAAACAGTAACTGTTGTGAGAAGTTTGAGTACAACGAAAGCAGCTATGTTTGAACTTACTATACCCGATATTAGCGGGTTCAATTCTACCGCGCGATAATACATAATGCCGATGACCGTAGTTATGCAGTCCAAAGAACCCATAAGTGCAAGCAACAATGTTGGATACGCTCTAATCTTTGCCATGTGCCTTTTCCTTCTTCTGTTCAGCCCACAAATATTTTGAGGAGATTACGGTTTCTCTTTGTTTCAGGCATTTAAGAGGGAACCTTCAGAATACGACATATTACTGCTTGCGAAAACGCGAATGGAAAACGTTAAACGTATAACCTCATATCTGAGGATATCGCAGAACCTTATTGCGGAGGGGTGAAAAGAGTGCCAGTTGTCATTATAGAAACCTGGAGTGGAAAAAGCGAAGATCAAAAAGCCACCTTAATTAGAGGCATCACTCGAGTTTTCGAGGAAATAGGTGTCACAGCGGAGCAAGTTCAAATTATCATTCACGACGTACCCAAAACAAACTGGGGTCAGCGCGGTGAGCAGTGTAGCAGACTACCTCCATAACGCCTCATCTTTTCAAGGCTGGGTTTGAGAAACCGGTATTAGTCAATTTTCTTGCTGGACGCTAAATCAGTGTTTTTTGGTTTGATGAATCGTCAAGTTTTTACGATAGTTAAGTGCTATGATAATTGAGGGTGTGTTATGGTTGCCTCCAAACGTGTCCTCGAATGTCCT
Source organism: Candidatus Nanoarchaeia archaeon (assembly GCA_035506455.1). Classification (GTDB taxonomy): domain Archaea; phylum Thermoproteota; class Bathyarchaeia; order Bathyarchaeales; family Bathycorpusculaceae; genus JADGNF01. The sequence continues at coordinate 7,333 of DATJPJ010000037.1, read as the reverse complement.
TATTGCAGCGAAATTGTTGAAGTTGAGCCTCCCGACAAACTCCACTCAGCATATTCGTCGGCAAAACCGATTGCGAAAAGCTTTTACGCGGACGTCGTAAAGAAAAAGCATAAGTGCCAAAACCCTAATTGCAAAAAACAAATCACTGTGTATTGGTACGCCCCACTGGAATATTTCAGCAGAATTTAAAACTCCTCATCGCCTGTGTAGTAACGAGCCAGCTTAAGCTATGCCAAGATATTTGATGTTCCTCATCCAAATCGCTTGCTAAGGGCCTTTCGTTCCGCTTCAAGCACGAGTTCATAGAATTTGTCCGAAAGCTTCGGCTCCTTCTCCAAAGAACTTTGAATATCTGAAATTTTGACTTTGCGGGCGCTCAATCCAACTGCTGCAGGCTTGCCGTATTTCTTAATTAGCATAGCTGTGTCTAGAGCGATTTCTTTTAGGTATGCCTCATCATTGGTTAGTTTTTCCGCTTTCTTCTCGACGAGCGGCTCAGCCTTGTCCTCCTCAACTTTTAGCAACCCCAGAGCTTGGCTGCCGCATCGAGGGCACTTTGGCTTCTCAGGTAAGTCGGCTATGCGAATCATTTCGAGATAGTTCCAGCAGTTTGTACAAAGAAAGGTGCTCGTCTCGTTTAGAAGCCTTGCTTTAGCAGACTCGATAATGACAGCACGCATGCGTTCAGGCGGGATTAAATCGGTTTTCATGCTAACGCGTTCGATGCCTACCCTAGCCACGGGCGTTGCGTTTCCATGATTATCGACAGGAAGAAGTTGGATTTCACCATCACGAATTTGTCGAAGAACATGAACTAATCCGTCGATGCTCAGATCCTTTGTGAAGACTTCTTTGAGACCTTCCTCGTAGATGGGGGTACCTTCGAAGCTTGTGATTAGTTTTTGGATGCTGACGTTACTAAAGTCCGCCCACTTCTTGAGGGCTCCAAAGCGTCGAGCTACATGGATGACTCGGCGTTTGAACAGACCAGTTTTCACGGTCGACTTTGTCAGAGTGTCCTTGACTGCTTTCTCGTCCATGGTTTTGATGTCGTTGAAAACTTCGACTATGCGAGGTGCGTCTGCACGTCCGATGGTCTGCACGAATATACGATAGGGGTCATGCTGAACGACTATGCCGAAGCCGAGCTTGTCTGAAAGCACTTGTCCAAGTAGCTGCGCCAGTGCGCGGTTGGTTAATGATCCAAAGTTGCTGTGGATTATGACAAATTCTCCCCAGTCCTCGAAAACAATTCGGCTTGGTGTCGGTACCGGAATGCCGGCCTGCACCTGCTCGACGGTTTCTGTCAAAGCTCGATGAATAGTTTCTTCATCAGCTGGATATTGCTCTGCAAGTAACACGCTAGTTTCTTGAGGTGAGAGCCCATTTTTGATTTTTTCTTCAACAAACCCGCGGAGCTGTGCCATTTCCTGAGCGATTTCGTAAGGAACTGGGATTTCTTCGCCAATCCAGCTTGGTATGGATCCAGTCGGATCATCTACGGGGCGAACGTACACTTTGTCCTCAGTTACGTGAACGATTTGCCAGGGACTGCCTCTTATGATGAATTTGGTTCCGACTTTGCCATATTCCGCCATAAACGCCTCGTCTAAGACGCCAACACTTGTGTCGCTGGATTGGTCTATCACAAGAAACTGTTTCTCTACAGGAATCATTGACAAGTTGTCGAAATAATACTCAAATAATGCCTTGCTTCGCGACGGCTTCAACACGACTTTATCTTCAAAGCTGACCCAAGCTAGCCTTGGGAACCTTCCATGCATGTACTTGAGAACCTTCTCAACGTCATCGATGTTCAAATCCGCATAAGGGTAAGAGTTCTGACAAATTGTCAATATATCATTAAACTCCAAACGTCTGGTCTTAAGCAGCATACCCGCAATTTGATGCGCTAGAACATCGTATGGTTTGGGCGGAATATCTACTGGTTCCAGCTCCTCTTTCAATGCCCGTCTTGCGATAACCATGGCTTCAAGTGTGTCGTCACTATCCAACCCTATTATGACTCCTTGAGCGACATTACCGTAGGTGTGTCCTGCCCGTCCAACACGTTGGATGAGTCTTGTGACTTGGCGCGGGCTCATATACTGGATAACTAGGTCTATGCGCCCCACATCAATGCCTAATTCCAGACTGCTCGTGGCGATTAGTCCTTTTAGCTCACCGCTCTTCAACCCCGTTTCGGCGGCGATGCGACTGGGTTTTGCGAGGCTGCCATGATGAATGCTAACCGGGAAGTTTATGTCCCAGACTTTAAGCCGGCTAGCTAGAACTTCGCTTATGGAACGCGTGTTCGTAAAAAGAAGCACCGATTTGCATTCTGTCATGTAGTCCCGAATTATCCTTAACCGCGCCGCCACTTCGGGGTGGGTAAAGAGCTTGCCAGCAAGGCGTGCGTCATCTTCTGTAGGTTTTGGATAAAGAATCTTGAGCTTAACCATCTTGGCAACGGGAACACGAACAATCTCTACCTGACGGTGACTTCCAACGAGGAACTTTGCAACTTTGTCAGGCGTGCCTATTGTCGCGGAAAGCCCGATCATCTGAAAATCTTTGCCGATGAGATCACGCATTCGCTCTAGCGCCAAAGATAGTTGGCTACCTCGTTTGCTGTCAGAGAGTTCATGCACTTCGTCTATTATGACCCAGCGCATGGCTTGCAAATGCTGCCTAAGTATATAGCCCGACAAGATTGATTGCAGTGTCTCCGGCGTCGTTATCAAGATATCAGGCGGACTTCGAGATTGACGAGCGCGCTCTTTGGTTTCAGTGTCACCATGACGCACAGCCAACCTGATATCAAGATTGTTACACCACCATTCAAGACGACCAAGCATGTCGCGGTTAAGAGCACGCAAAGGCGTGATATACAAGACCTTGATACCGGGAGTCTTCGGAGCCTGAAGTAACATACTCAAAACTGGGAGGAAAGCAGCTTCCGTCTTGCCCGTTGCCGTAGGCGAAATAAGCAAGACATTTTTGCCCGCCAACACCTGCGGTATTGTTTTCTGTTGAGGCTCAGTGGGCTTTGGGAATCCTTTTTGTTCCACTAGCTTACGCACTGGCTTTACGAGTAGCTCAAAAGCGTTTTCAGAAATTTCTTCTTGCAAGCCGATTTAACCTTTGGAGCGGACAGAAATAAGCGAAAATGGCGAATTAAAAGCATTTTGGAGCCGCAGAGCGTTTTGCTCACGACGAAAACCAGCGAGTGTGAATTGGCGATGCAACAAGCTTTTAAGCCCAGAAATCGCTATCTCAAGTCAAGCGACTCACCTCACAGGGGAACTCTAAGTGGAATTAAGCCGTAAAAAAATGAGAGAGGAAGTTTTAGACCGCGTTAAATACGTAAAGACTTGCGTCATGGCACGCGAACTCTGTCTTCTAGTACGGACAAATCGGGCAGTATTAGAGCCAAAAGATGTACAAGACATTTGCAAGTATATAGCAGGACTCTGCAAAGAAGAAGGCTGCAATGAACCCAGCGGTTTGTGCCTCAAAGCGGCAGCAGCAGTGGGAACAGACAACGAAGAAAAGTATTTGGAACTGTGTGGACAGAGTTGCGTGAAATGCGGCGAGGCGAAGAGACCTACCTCGAAGAAGGACGCCTACGTAGCATAGGCGAACCGAACAAAAATTTGACACGCTTAAATTTGAAAATACTTATGGAGGTACAAGAAAACTGTTCATCGCACCTTTCGTTCCGAGCCCCATGCCAGTAGTCCATCATATGCTAGAACTCGCTGACTTGAAACCAGGCGAAGTTTTCTTCGACTTGGGCGCAGGGGACGGCAGAACAGTGATTTTAGCGGCTAAAACTTTTGGCGCCCGTTCTGTCGGCATCGAAATGAGAGAGGACTTAGCGAAGCGCGCGATGAGCGTAATAAACGACAACGGACTAACTGACCGAGTCACTATAGTTAACGGCGACATGTTCAAGGTTGACTTGACGTCAGCGGACGTAGTCTACTTATACTTGACAACCTCCGCGAATGAGAAGATTAAGCCCAAAATGGAAACTGAGTTAAAGTCCGGCACGCGAATTGTTAGTCATGACTACGAAGTCGTTGGATGGAAACCCTTGAAAGTGGAGAACTTTGTGGAGAATCCATCGCTGGGTTACCCACAGCACACGATTTATCTGTATAAAAAGCCCTGATTTTTGGTCAAGGTTTAGAAATGCATCTTTTAGAGGCTGCATTGTGCTGTAATGCCTTTCAAAGCAAAAACTAAGCGCCGACATTTGGTCGTATTGTCTCTGCTGAAAGAAAGAATTAAGGCTGAGACTGACGTGCGTTACTGATCATTGGCTTCATTAATGATGTATTAACACAAATCGCCAGTTTCTTGGTTTAAAGAAAAACTTTTGTTAGGTACGAAAAAAAAATAAAAAAAGGAAAGAGAGGTTGATCTCTTTTGTTTCTTACTGTTTCTTGCGCATCATCCACATAATCAAGACGCCGATTATGATGACGACGATGATTATGGCGATGACTGACGGGATGAAGTATGTATCGACTGTGCTGCTGCTCTGTGATGAAGACGTGGAAGTTGCTGCGGGTGCTGCGTCAACTACGAAAGAGGATTCCATTGATGATCCCCAATACGAGTTTGATCCAGCGAATGTTGCAACAACTGTATATTTTCCTGTAGCTGGCGTCATATCTGGCGTTATCTGCACACCATAGTGTCCGCTGATGTCGGTGGTGGCGACGGCGCTGTGGGGGTTGCCATTCGGATCTATGACAGTTACTGCGACTGATACGCCTGAAACTGATGGCTTGGGGTCTTGCATGTACACGTATTGCATCCAGGCTGTTTCACTTGCATCAGAGACCACTGGGACTCCGTTGGGGAAGCGTAGCGCTATGGCGGATTGCTTAGTACCTGGCGAAATGTCAGTTACGGTTCCTTGCACCGTTAGACTTGATCCTTGAGTCACGCCCGCAAGTGGTGTCTCTACCGTAGTTGCTGATGGACCTCTGCTGAAAGCGTAGATTTGGTTATCGTAGCTGTTCAGAGCTACAACGAAGCCGTCTGCGATCGCCATGGTGTTTGAGCCAATTCCGCCGCCTCCATCCCAGAACTTAATGTCCCACATTGGTTGACCAGTTTTTGCGCTGATGGCTCCTATTTTGAAGCCTGGTTCAAGTACTGATGATGGGCTATGCTCCGTTCCGTACCATAACAGTTCTCCGTTTGCGACAGCTGAGATGCTTTTTGGAACATCTGCCCAGTACCCCGTGTTACCCATGGATTCTGGTGCGGTGCTCCAGAGCAGATTTCCATTTGTGACGTCGTAAGCGTATATGACTCCGCCCTCACCGATTGAATCGCCGCTGTAAAAGATTCCGTTATCTATAGCTGTGGTGACACCGTACATGTGGAGGGAAGTTTCGGGTGCCTGTGTTGTCCAGATTTGTTGTCCAGTTGTTGCGCTGAAGCCTAACCATAGGAGTGGCTCCTTTTCTAGTATGGTGAAAATGCCACCGCCGGCAGCACCGTCTTCAAGGGTTATGTTTGACGCTGGATACGGGATCACATTGCTCCATTTGACTTGGCCTACTGTCGCAGGGTCGACGCTGATGCCTAACAACGCAACCGCATCAGGAGTGGGGTAACTTGCCTCGCCCAAGGTTGCTGTTGAGTTGCTGTAAATGGCAATCTTATCTGCAGTATCCATACCCAGGAGGCTCAGACCTACAGCATTCGATGAACCGAACGGACCGAAGGTTGTTGCATGGAATTCAGCAGGCATGTTGCCAGTTATTGGGTGATTTGAGACGCCAGTCGATGCATCCACTATTGCACCTAGTGGGGGTCTCCACATCCAGTAGCCGTTTGCAGCGTAGATTACGTTGTTTGATGGGAATGTGTTTTGGATTGCGGCTGTGCTGTTCCAGACTAACATGTTGTTGAAGTCAGCAGAGGGACTGTAGGTTACTAGACTGCCTATGGAATCGGGTAGCAGGTTTGAGGCTCCGAATGAGAAGCCTGCGCTTGGTGCTGCGTTTACGAGGTCGCATATCCAATTGCCTGTGAATGGGTCGTATAGTGACCAGACGCTCGTACCGTTAGCAAGCGAATAAGTGGTCCAGAGGTAGGAAATAATGCCGTGTTGATTTGGCGATTCGTAGTCAAGATCTTGTCCATAGGTAAGTTGCGGGTAATTCTGCTTGACGAAGCCCATTCCTATTTGCAGAGATGCCATGGGATCAGAAGTGCCGTTCTGATACCAAACTGTTTGACCCGTATGCAAGTCTACATCGACAAAGCCGTATTCTGGTGGGTTGGCGATGTTGTAGTATAGCTGTCCGTCAATGATTATTGGGGGACTAAACATGCCTTCGTATGAGAGGTACGAGTAGTATCCATCGTTAGAACTGGGTATAGCTGATGGCAGGCCTCCGACTCCTCCGAGGTTAATGGGCTTGGTCCACATGATATGGGCGCTTTGAGGCGGGCTTGTGTAGTCGTTTACGTTTCCGTTAGGAGTTGCCAACCAGTCACCCATTATGTTTTCCCAATTTGCGTTCTGTCCTGCTTGGCTAACGGGGGTCGACCAGTATTCTGATGGCAGAGGATATGCTGGCGCCGCTGCAATACCTTGGGACTGCACCGTAACTGAAACTACGGAGGACTCGCTGGGCGTGTAAGTGTCGTTTATGTAAGCATTATTCGTCAGGGATGTTGGGCTGAACGCAGTAAACGCACCGTTCGGGTTGTTAGTGCCGCCTGTGAAAGTAATTCCTGGGAATTTAGCTTGGAATGTGTAAGTTCCAATTTGTGTTGGAGTGAATGTTACGAAGATTGTTCCTACCGGGTCTGAAGTGTATGGTCCAAGGGTTTGGGTGGTGCCGTCTGGTGCTTTCACGTCTACGGTGAATTGGTATCGGTCACCGTATATTCCGTTGCCAGTCGGTGGGACGTTACTTAGCCAGGCGAAAATGTTGATGTTTTGATTCACGCCGATCGGGTTTGGAAAAGCGCTGATATATGTCCAGGATGGAATAGTTTCGGGTGGTGAATGCGCGAATGCAAATGGCAGAACGGCAAAAATGCTTATAGCTAACAATGCAGTTAAAACGAAAGCTCCGGCGATTTTTCTTTTGTTTCCTCGAATTCTCAATTTATTAAACGTCAAAGATTCAGTCATTCTTTGTTCTCCATATTTTTTATGAAACCCTGTATCGGTCCTTTGAGGATATAAGATTTTGCATGACTCGTTTAATGGAAGAAACACTTTGAACAAAAATCGGCTTTTTCTAGATAGAGTATAAAAGGTCTAGAAGCAACATTAACCACAAAGTGCAAA
>DATJPJ010000036.1:0-4235 GCA_035506455.1 Candidatus Nanoarchaeia archaeon | reverse complement strand
AGAGACGCTTGCTTGCTTCAATACTAAGCGAATCATAGCTTAAACTAAAATCAAAACGAAAAGAATGACAAGGTTTTCTTAAAAAAAGGGGATGCGTAGGTGACATCTCCACGCATTGGGAGGTTCAAATCCCATCCCAGCTCCATTTTATAATCTATGATTGGTTTATTCACTTTTGCAGTAACCGGAGATTTCGAGGTTGTACCTCTAAAACTGATTTAGCTACATCTTCTTTTAGATTATTGAATACGACGTTTTTACTCAATTGTTATATAGTTTGACAGACCAGACAGTTGCTTTAATCTCGCGATTAACTGTTTAACCATTGAGGGAAAACGGTATGTGTAAATGGTGCATGCAGCATGGTGATGGGAAAAAGTGGTACTTGAACGCTAGAAACTACTCTAATGAGCTTGCTGAAGAAGAGCATCTTGAAGCATATCTTGAGGAGCAATGGAGAAATTTTGAGACCGTTTACATCCGCAGGATGATGGGGATTTCGTCCATAGGTCTGGGTTACAAACTTAAAATGCCTATCATAGGTAGGGCACTTCGTTGGAAAGCGGAGAGCATGATTCATTCTGAAAGCAAAAACCGCAACCCTGTTCGAGCTGATGGTCATTTTGGACAGGTAATACCCATGGAGGAAGCCAAAGTTATTTTGACGACTTTGGCTGCCGAGCCAATAATTCAAAATTACTGCATGTGCCGGATGATGCAACGCGGAGACAAAGATCGGTGTTGTATTAACTTTGGGTGTCTTTCGGGAGTGATTGAAAAACTTCCGCGATTTGTTCCTCAAGATGCGAAGGTTCGACTCAATAGAGATGAAGCTGTTAAGGCTATTGAAGAACAGAACAAGAAGGGCAGAATTGCCACTGTATGGTTCCAGCCTGTGCCTTACATCAACGCTGTTTGTTTCTGTGAGGTCCCACAGTGCGGAGGTTTAAGGCTAAGAACGGATTTCGACTTAAACTCGGTATACAAAGCGGAATATGTCATTGATATTAATCCTGATTTGTGCCAAGGCTGTAAAGCTTGTATTTCTGTTTGCCAATTCGGGGCGGTCCGGTATTCGGAAACTCTGAAAAGGACGGTAGTTGACCAGAAGAAATGCTTTGGATGCGGGTTATGTCGGGATCAGTGCAAGTTTGGTGCTTTAAAACTTATTCCAAGAGAAGAAGTCCCTGGAGTTGCTGACAGATATTAATGGAGAGGTGACGTGGATGAAGAAAAACAAGATTAGGATCGATTATTCCAAATGTGGAAATGCAACCGGTGGCATAGATCCCCGCGATTGCAGCGTATGCCTGAGAGTTTGTGATCCCGCGATTTTTCTTCGCCACCAGTACTTAGAAGCGAAAGAAAAAGACCCGAATGACCCTCAGTATTGGCAGATAACACCGGTTTGGATAGACTTGTGTACTCAATGTGGGAAATGCGTCAAACAATGCCCGCAAAAAGCAATAACCGTATCTTACTAGTGAGCCTTACCTGTTTTTGTATGCGTGAATAGGAATTCAATTAGACCCGTGGCTTTTTCGCCTGTTTCGACATCTTCATGAGTTGCCAGACCCTCGAAAAGGTCAGTTGAACCTTGCGCGAAATCGCGAGAAAACTTGACCATGCTTTTAGATGAAATCAGCTTAGATTTAAGAGACATTCTCTGCCCATTGGCGTACTTTATCTTTGTCAAGCAGCCTACGGGGTTCTGCGTTTGAGCGCCATCGTAGATTATCTCAAGATCCACTTGAGAAGCTGCAACTTGATTGCTTTCGGAGGCAAGTCCGCCTGAGACATAGTGTGTTCCTTTTACCGTGTCTCTGCGCAGGCCAATTGCTGAATCTTTGAGTTGGGCATGAAGGGCGAACCATTTTTCGATGTGCCAGTTTCTTTGTCCCCAGCTTTTGTCGCGCTGGCTAAGTCCTTCGATAACTATCTCCGTGCCTTCAAGCAGTTTTGCTGTTCCTTGAATTGTTCCAGATTGTTCAAAATGGCTGTCCCAAGACGTTTGGCTTCCTTTTCCGAAGTCGAATGGAGGAAAACGGGCGTTCCAATGCAGTGATAAGTCGATAGCTTCATTTTTTAGTTTGATATCCCATTTTTCCATAGGCTTGATTAGTTCATAGGTAAGGATTCGGTCTGAGATGAATTCCTGTGATTTTAGGTCTGCCTGCATTGGCTGTTCTTTGTAGTAGATAGTTTGCTTGTCTTCGTTAACTAGTGCCAGCATGAATTCTTGTGTTTTCTTGTTTGGGTTCAGTCCGATGGTGGTGAATCCCGATGTCTTGGTGGATCGACTTACGAAGTTGAAGTAATAGCTTTCTCGCCAGTCCAATTTATCGCCTGGAGCATGGAGATAATCGTCTTTCTGACATATGGAGCTGTACATCTTAGGTTTCCCTTTCAAACTTTTATTCAGGTAAGAGGTACATGATTGGGTCTTTTTCTCTTATGAATGGTAGGGCTTTCATTTTTATTATCTTCTTTTTGATTCTTGAGAAGGCGGGGTCTTCGTTTGCTTTCATGAAAATCGGCAAGTATTCGTCAAGTATTTTTTGTGACAGATCCCATGACACTTTATCTGTGATGCCAACAGAATCTGTGTATCGGGCAAAACATTTCCAGTAAGCGGTTGCGCCTGAAATAAGGAGGTCTTTTCTTTCCATTTCGGCAAATTTCATGTAAAGCTCCATCTGAGCGCTATCGGCTGCTTCTGCGTAGGCAGGAAGCTCGTCTAATCCCAATGGAACTATCTTGTCGCTGCTTTTCTTGTAGGCTGCTGCAGATTTCACTAGCTTTGTGTAATTCCCCGGTGTAACAATCATAGTGCCTATGTCGTTGAACCTTGTTTTTGCATGGTCAAGCACAAAAGCGACGCCTAATGTTGATGAAGGCAATTTGGATTCTGTTGCCGACCAAGGAAGCCACAAGCGTCCATTACCGTCGTAAAGGTTCGTAAATTCAATTAAAACTAGGTTATCTCCGTTTTCAAGGGGGTATGGACCATGATTTACGATTTTAGCTCTTGCTTCGCACTCATCTATGGAAGAGTACAAGTCAACTGAGCCTATAACTCGACGGATTTTTGTTGCCTGTTCAGGAGATATTGGCTGTAGGTGATCTTTGACCCAGGTGATGGATTTCTCACTTAAGCCTATGTTTTTCTCGTCAGAAGATGCAACAGTTGGTTTTCCGGAAGAGAAATAGGTGCATGCAAGCGCGTGCCATTTTTCGAGCATCCATTTCCATTGTTCTCTTTTTTCTGCTGGTTCTTTTTTGGGGTCGCCTTCGCATTTATTGTAGATTGTGCCCATTCTTGCAAGCGAATAGTACAACCAGAGGTATGAAATGGAAAGGGCTTGAATAGGAGAAAGAAGCTCCCTGTTTTTTTCAGCCAATTCTTCGGGAGTAATCTTTTCCCAGACCTGTTTAATCACGTTATAGAGTTCGGAATAGGTTTGGTAGAAACCCACACTAATGTAGGCGTTCACTGGAAATAATTTCGATTCAAGTAAACTTCTTTCTAAGACGATGTCGCTGAAGACTCTGGATAAATGGGCTATATTTTCATTGACATCTGAGATTTTCGTGGCTACCATCCCGCTGGTAGCGGATATTCTTCATTCAGGTAGAAATAATTTGGCATAGCTGACTTCCGGCAAATCTAATATTCAACCTCCGACGATAAGGAATGCCGAAGCTTACATGAGGGATAGATAATTAAAGTCATAGGTACCGGCAAAATTACGCTAAATCTCACGGCGCAGGGTGAACTCAGGGAAATTCATTCGATTAGAGATGTTATTAACTTGTATAAGGAGGGAGCCTCGGGAAAGATAGTTGTAGTTGAAGATGCTGGAACTACTACCCTTGGTCCGATCCTGCCTAAAATTGCTGGCGTTGTATGCAAAACTGGAGGAATTTGCTCTCACTTGGCAATTGTGTCACGTGAATTTTCGATACCAGTGCTGATGGGAACCAGAATACAAACAAACGAGTCTTTGAACAAAAAGCAAGCCATAATTAGACCGAACGGCGGGGTGGAAGGACTACTTCTCTTAAATCAATAAGCTTTGCACATTTTGATTGGGTGACGCCTAGAATACTCTGCAGGTTTTTGTTTGAATGTTTTTGCTTGGCAATCTGAAATTGCCCTTAAGCTTAAATATTAAACACTCTGAAGCGTTAACATGAATTTGAACTCCTCGGTTGAGGATGTAGTTTGGACCAGA
>DATJPJ010000035.1:0-8628 GCA_035506455.1 Candidatus Nanoarchaeia archaeon | reverse complement strand
GCCATCGATCACCGACGATGAAAGCCATTTCGCCGCTTTTGCCGTCAGGTTCCACGCTGATTCTGCTTACGCCCAGAATTTTTCGGCGACCTTCTTCGAGAAGCTCGGCAACTATGGCTATTTCGCGGTCGTAGTCCACGTTGCAGTATCTAACTCTAACTTCATGGGGGGTGTCTTTGAGCATTTGGAAAAAGCGGTAACGAATAGATTCTTCGCTGAAATTCTGGAACATTTCAAGCCACATGGGTTCGTCTTCAGGTTTAATAGGTCGCAGAAGGACATCTTGCCCATTCTTAAGCCCCCAAAGTTTCTCTTGCTTTTTCGGGTAAGGGCTTATGACCAAATGCTCGTGAGGCTCAAATTTCTTGCAAACTGCTTCAGTATTAATGACTATACGAGCATCCAGAACCACAGCTTCTCGTTCATTTATTAGCAAAGGGTTTATGTCAATTTCTTTAATCTGCGGGAAATCCATCAACAGCTGTGAAAACTGCAGTATGGTCTCGTCAAGTTTCTTAATATCGGCAGGAGGCGATCCGCGATACCCTTTGAGAAGCTTGTAGATTTTCGTTTCCTCCATCATCCGCCTAATCAGAGTTGTGTTTAACGGTGGAAGTCCCATGGAATAATCCTTAAAGAGTTCAACGCCGACACCACCCATACCGAAAAGAACAACAGGTCCGAAGATGGGGTCATATTTTCCGCCCAAGATGACTTCATAGCCTTTTTTCTGAATCATAGGCTGCACCGTAACCCCGATAATCTGCGCATTAGGGTTATACGCGGTAGCACGTTGAATCAGAGTTTCAAACGCTTCCCGCACTTCAGCCGGACTATGGACATTTAGTATAACCCCTCCCGCATCACTCTTATGCACGATTTGAGGAGAAAGAATCTTGAGAACAACAGGGAACCCCAACGTCTGCGAGAAATGCACAGCTTCTTCTATATTGTTTGCAACGTAAGTTTTCACGACAGGAAAGTTGTAGTACTTAAGGACTCTCTTGGCTTCATCTTCAGTGAGAATTTCGCGTCCTTCGAGTGCTGCGTTTTTGAAGATAACGTTAACTGGACGCTTTGGCGGCGCATCCATCAAGACCTCTTCAGGAGTTTCATAAATCAGCTCCACATTACGTTGATATTCGTACATTGTCATGTACGTTTTAACAGCTTGCTCCGGCGTAGAGTAAGTCGGAATATTGTTTGCGTTAAGAATGTTATTTGCTTCCTGAACAGCACCGTACCCCATAAAACTGGTAAGTATTGTTTTGTTTTGGTACGCCTTGCCCTTAACAAGTTCAACAATGGATTTGGCAATTTCCACAGACTCAGAAACCGCCTGCTGAGTAAAAATGACAAGAATCCCATCTACATTCGGGTCGTTCAAACACGACTCAACAGCTGCCTTATAACGGTCAGCTTTTGCATCACCCAAAACGTCAATGGGGTTACCATGACTCCAAAAAGTAGGAAGCACAGAGTTAAGAGAATCAAGAGTTTTCTTGCTGATTGGAGCAAGTTTTCCGCCATGACCAATAAGAGAATCGGTGGTCATAACGCCGGGCCCACCAGCATTAGTTATAATAGCAAGGTTAGGACCTTTAGGCAGCGGTTGAGTACCTAATACCTCTGCAGCATTGAACAAGTCAGCTATTTCTTCTACACGAACTACGCCGGCCCGTTTAAAGGCAGCATCATAGATTGCGTCTTCACCAGAAAGGGATCCCGTATGCGAAGCTGCGGCTTTCGCACTTTCACTGAACTTGCCGGATTTGACAACAATAATAGGTTTGGTGCGAGCAAAGTGGCGAGCAGCGCTCATGAATTTGCGGGCGTCGGTTATGCCCTCGATGTACATGAGTATACTTTTGGTTTTAGGGTCGGTACCAAAGTAATCAATGAGATCGCCAAAATCCACATCTAACATACTGCCAACAGAAACAAAGTTGCTAAAGCCAATGTTTTCATGAATTGCCCAATCAAGAATTGCAGAACCTAACGCGCCGCTTTGACTAAGAAATGCAATGTTGCCTGCTTTGGGAACTTTGTCAACAAATGTTGCGTTGAGATTAATACGGGGACGAATTATGCCTATGCAATTAGGTCCCACAATGCGTATATCGTATTTCCGAGCGTTCTCCAAGATTTTCTGTTCAAGAAGTTTTCCCTCAGGTCCTGTTTCTTTGAAACCCGCGGAAACAATAATTGCACCCTTAACGCCTGCTTTGCCACATTCTTCAACCATGTCGGGAACCGTTTTTGCTGGGGTAGCAATTATGGCAAGGTCCACGGGTTCAGGGATAGCCGTAACCGACGGGTAAGCTTTTGTTCCAAGAATCTCAGCTTTGCGTATGTTAACAAAATAAACTTTACCTGCATATCCTAACCTGGTGAAGTTTTTAACTATGGCGTATCCGACAGAGCCTTCGGAGTCGCTCGCACCTATGATGGCTACGCTCTGAGGATTAAAAATCTTGTCAAGGTTTAAGGTGACCATTTTGACTTTGACCTTCTAAGGTTGAGGGGGTCCATCGAAGCGAGAAATTAAAAGCTTATGCATTAATAGTCACTCTCTGAAAGCATAATACAACACAAAACATCCCGAGCACAGTTTCCGACAGGCAGTTTATGACGGGGGAATTCTTGCGCCAAAACTGCACGATTTTGTGGTTAATCGCTTGTAGTATCGGAGTGTTAGCCACATCTCTATAAGAATAACTTTTTTGTGACGCTATTTAGGTGAATGATATGGTTTTAGGAGAAAAACTATGGGAAGGCAAAGGCAATCCGGGCTTCATAAAATCGATAAACATGGAAGGCGTGACATCAGTTTACACCTACCAAGCAGACCTGAAAGGAATGGGCCGAGCAAAAGGTACCGATTTGAATCTCCACGTCACAGCGAAAAGCAAGATGCCTCCAAAGGGAATTGGCGCGGCAAAGGATCAGGGTACCCTCATGAACATGACCGGCGACATGGCAGTCATGAAAGGTTTCGACCTCATGAAAATGACAGGAGGAAAGCCCGCAACCGTGGGACTCTGGAAATTCATGACTATGTCCGAGAAACTAGCTTGGATGAATGAAGTCATTGCACTTGTAACTTTTGAAGCCTTGGATTCAATGTGGGAAACTTTCAACGTAACCATATACGAGTGGAAATCCTAAACCGACGCGCAGCGATCCTGGGCAACTCCTCTTTTCTTATTCCTTTTTCAGTTTTTGTGACGTTTCAGATTATTCGGCTGAAGCATTTATTTCTGGGCAGCATCCAGTTGCGATATGAAAAAATCGACTGGTTGGCTTTTACGAAATTAGATTACTAAAATAGTGATTGCCGGAAATGGCAAGAGGTATTGCTAATTTATTTCCGCCGTTAGTTTTTCATTTTAACTTCTTTCATGCTCTCCAAGTTCACCGCAAAGTATATCTCTGATAGCCAAGTTGCTTTCCCAGCTTCACTGCTCATGCGGGTAGGACTGAAACGTGACAATCAAAGCTGTCATATTTGATTTGGACGGCACTATTGCAGCTTTCAACCTTGATTACAAGGCTCTCCGTGCCGAAGTCAGAGGTTACCTGATCAAGATGGGGGTTCCTCCGTCAGTACTTTCCATCAAAGAAAACATGTTTGACATGCTCAAGAAAGCCGATTTGCTTTTGACGAATGCGGGCAAACCAGCTTTTCTAATAAAAGAAATTCGCGAAGAGTCCTTTCGCATTGCAGACAAATACGAATCTGAAGCTGCCAGCCAAACGAGCCTACTGCCCGGTGCTGTCGAAACGCTCAAAACTCTTCAGAAGAAGGGTTTGAAAATCGGTTTATGCACCAATAACAGCGAGAGATCGACCAGACTTATTCTTGAAAGATTCAAACTGACTGAGTACTTCGCAGCCACAATTCCGAGGGACAGTGTAGGCCAAATGAAGCCCAATCCCGAACACTGTGAAGCTGTTGTTAAAGCCCTCGACGTTTCAGTTTCAGAAGTCGTTTTTGTTGGCGACAGCCCAATTGATATGCAATGTGCCAAAGAACTAAAAGCAATAGCTGTCGGCTTGCCAACAGGAATTTCGACTCAAGAGCAATTATCTAATCAAGGCGCAAACTACATTATCACCTCTATTGTCGAACTGCCACTACTCATAGAGAGAATTAATAGGTCCGTTGAAGACTTAGCTTAGCCGAACTTCTTTATGTCAAGCTTTGTCGTCTTGTGACAGTTTAAACACCGAGTCAGGTTAAGTTCAAAACCGTTGAGAATATCAAAACGTCTTTGGGCATAAGACCTCTGCATAGCGTGTTCACAGGTAGCCTGACGAACAGAAACAAACTCGTCGTCGCTCATTTTCCTTCCTCGTCAATAGAAAAATTAAGGTTACAAATTAATTGTTATGGAACAATCGTCTATGACAAAACAAAACACGCAGACATAAACCTGAGCGTGAAAATTTTGTGTTGAAGGCCAATTAGTGTATGGGAGGCGGCGTGCATCCAGAAAACTCAAAGGAGAGAGAGGGAGAGAGGAAGAGGAACTACGAAAAGGATGCACGCCACACGTTTTATGAGACAGGTTCGAATTGAAACGCAGTTACCAATTTATTCTTGAATGATCGCGGTCCTCTTTTCTTTGGTAATGGAACTAGTTTCTGAGCACTCTTGCTCGTAATAAAGACGGATTCGCCCTGCTCAAGGCGCTCTTTGATTGTTAGAAAATCAACGTGTTTTACCTGGTGGACTTCTACGTCTTCACTAGAGTTGTTGTGCAAAAACAACACTTCATAGAAACGTTGTTTTGCTTTTTTGGTTTCCAGCATTTCACCCAACATTGTATTCTCACTTTCTTCAATGTATCTTTTAAAATTCTTGCAATTGTCTTATTATCTTCGAAAATTCTTAAAGTTATGTGACTGTAGTATTACAGTAACACAAATTTCACTCCAATATTGTGTGATTATTTCAGAATAAACCTTGTAATTACATCCTTCTCTAGCAGTGATGAAACGACCAAACCGGGCTCCGCTTTAGCTAGCTCGTTTTTACTGTAGGCTCCTTGGGCTACTGCGACGCAGGTCATTGTTGCAGCTTTCGCAGCCTCTACTCCGAAGATGGAATCCTCAATTACTACACAATGCTGGGGCAAAGTCTGCAGTTTTTGGGCGGTCTTGATGAAAACTTCAGGATCAGGCTTTGGTTTAGAGATTTCGTCCGCTGTGACTGTAGCAACAAAAAAACATTCCGTTCGAGTAGTTTCTAGTAACCGGTCTATGACCGCTCGGTTGTTCATAGACGCCAAACCTAACTTTAGTTTCCCCTCTAATGACTCCAGCAGATCCAAGGCACCAGGAAAGAGCTTGATTTGGTTGCTTAACTCAATTTCCGTGGCAATCTTTTTTTTGACAAGGTCTTGAATAAGAAGTTTGTTATATGTTCTTCCCTGACTGCGCAGGAGTTCCCTAAAAGTCTCGGCAGCACCAATACCGATACGGCGTTCAATCATTTCGTCACTAACGTCGGCACTTATTCCGTTCAGCGCCTTGTGGAAACTGAATAATATTGTGGCACGAGTGTCAGCTAAAGTGCCATCCCAATCGAAGATAACAGTTTCGAACATTGTTTACACTTCTAAAAGAATATCTAATCTTTTTTAGGACAGACTTTTTCGCGGATCAAGGCGCTCTTCTTGGTTGCAGCCTCAACAGCTTGCATCATAGCCTGCCTGACTTGACTCGCTTCCAAGGCATAAATGGCTTCGATCGTCGTACCGCCTGGAGTAGTTACCATGTCGCGGATTTTCGCAGGGTGCTCGGGTAAGTCGAGTATGAGCTTGGCGGTTCCGAGCATATTTTGTGCAGCGGCTTTTTCAGCGATGTTTCTGGGCAACCCAACTTTGAGGCCCGCGTATGTTAAAGCTTCAACTATTATGGAGAGGTAGCCTGGTCCGCTGCCGCTAAGCCCCGTGATCGCGTCCATGTATTTCTCTTCCATCTCTTCAGCAATTCCCATTGTACCAAGAAGCAATTTGATTTTTTCTTTATCCTTCGTAGTTACAGCCGAGCTGCAGCAAAACGCCGTATAAGCAGCCTGCACGAGTACAGCAACATTAGGCATGATACGGATGACACGCGCCTGGGGAACAATTTTCTCAATGAACTCAAGAGGCACTGTAGCTGCAGTAGAAACAATCAGTTTGCCCGCAACTTCTTTGCTGATTCCCTTCAGAACCTTTTCAAGGTCGCCTGGCTTAACGGCCACAAAGACTATGTCTGCTTCGTTGGCTGCTTTCTTGTTGTCTTCAGTTATTTGAGCCCCCAGTTCTTGCAGATCTTTTAATTTGTCAGCCATAAAATCGGCGGCTATGACTTTGCCAGTGTAACCGCTCTTGAGAAGGCTTTTGACGATGGCGCCACCCATCATGCCAGCGCCTATTACAGCAATTTTGTCAGACATATGCGTTCACCGAGTAGGTGCATTTTACTATTCGAGGTTTGCTCTTAAACTTTTATTACTCATCTATTTGCCTGAACCTGATTGAACCAAACTCTTGAGTATTTCGTGCATGACCGAGGCCGGGGCGTCAGTTCGAATGCCACGAGTGTTAAGGTGAGTGGGAATTCCCTTAAAGCCTGCTTCTCTAAGGGCTTTCAAGAACGGGGCCACGGCTGGTGCGGGCAATTTGTATTTTCCGCTAAGCTTGTCCAAAACATAATATGTCGTTGGCGAGTTTACTTCTTCGCGTGTTAAAGCAAGCAGCTTTGCGATTTTCCCTCGGGTATGAAAAGCTCTACTGGCGTTATCAGCAATCATAGAATCAACAAACTGCGCATCAAAGAGGCTCCCCGTCCACAAAGGTCCAGCGTAATCCATTTTTGTTCCACATTCGGGACATTTTGCAGCCGCATCAGGGAACGGCTTGGTAGCTACTTCCCGATGGAGACACGCGAAACAATGAAGAATAAAGCCAACGTTTCGTAGTGCTTCGTCTGATCTCTGGCAGCCGTAACCAATTTGCGCGTAGACGCGGATATAGTGGTCGCTGCAATGGCTAAAAAGAATGTGCACACCGATTTCGTGCTTAGCCGCCGCTTGAGCGATAGCACCTGCCAGAAAGCGAATAGCGAGTTCATGGCAGTATTCAGTTCGCAATGGCTTGCCACCGTATTTGCGAATACACGCTTTAGAGTGAACGCCGCAGAGAGGAGCCATGTCTGTGGCTGTCGCAGCTAGTAAACCATTATTTCGAATAGCCTGAACAGCTGCATCTAAATGGGGTACTGGCGTACCAAACGGGTCTATGTCAACAATGTCGAATCGCTTTTTGGGAGAGCTATGTTCGCTGAGCAGACGGTTTGCGTCTTTGTGCTTCACCGAGACGCGCGACTGCAGGTTGTTTAGAGTTACGTTATACGCTGCAAGTTTGGCGGATCGCATATTAATATCGCCACTAACCACGTTTTTGACTCCATTGATTTCGGCGGCGAAACGAAGCCCTCGAATTCCAGTAGCAGTGAGAGGCTCACAAATGACAATTTCACGGTCTACCATTTTTTGGTAAGCTTGAAAAGCTAAAACGGTCAAGTCGCGGTTAAATTCCATGACAGGGTTAAAGAAAACTGGTGCTTTGCTGGGCGCATAGTCACTTGGGCAAACGCCATAGGCTTTCAAGTCTGGCGCAACGATTTGGACCTTGCCTTCGCTAACGGTAATTGACGGAAAATCAGGTTTAAATTTCACGTCCATTTCTAGCGCCAAGATACATTTCTCTTTAAAAAGTTTTATTGGCATATTAGAGTTCTGGTATGCTTGAAGGCTAAGCCTTGGAAAAACGTGCGTTCATGTTAACTAGCGCTCCTGAACAGGAAAAACCACTATCATTGAAAAGACGGCATCAACACTTGGAAAATGACAAACAAACTTGGGAGGAAAGATAAGCCACTAAATTCGAGAAAACAACATGCGCATTCGCTTCCGGATATGACAATGCCACATTGAGATAGGACTTTGCATACACGTAACGACAATAATAAAGGCCTAGAAATAGGTAGATATCACGTCAACTTGGGAGACCTCGGCCTTATTGCCGCTCAAGCGATACTGAGTGCTATTAATACCGCAGATGCCGTTGTTGACGAGATTGGATCGATAGAGCTCTTATCTGAAAAATTCAAAAGTTGTCACGATGAAAGCGCTGAAAAGCGACAAGCTCGTTTATAGCAGTTGTTAATTTTGAAGCAAGTGATTCTCTTATTGTCGATGCCAAAAGCGGAAAAAATTCCGAAGTTTTTATTTTCACCAAAGAAAATAGGGAAAAACTGCCCGAAGTTTTATTGCAAACGGCAGTGGCATTCTTGAAACGCAAATAGACACTGTATCTTTGCGGTAGCTCCAGTTTTGACTAACTGACAACCTTCCTGAATTGATACAAGGTGGCACTCATCGTTATTATCGCGACTAACCCGATTACTCCCCAAGCAGGAAGTATTGTTCCCCAGTCATAGCCTGTTATCATAAATGCTCGACTTGCGTTTACAGCATAACTCACGGGGTTAAACATTGAAACTGTCTGAACCCAGGAAGGCAGGAAACTAATTGGGAACAAAGCGGGACTCAAGAATAGTAACGGAAAAGTG
>DATJPJ010000034.1:0-8376 GCA_035506455.1 Candidatus Nanoarchaeia archaeon | reverse complement strand
AAAGCACCATCGCAGCGCCTATGTTTATTGTCTTTTCAGTTTCTCCTCCTACTGCCTCACAAGCGAGAGAAATTAAGGTAGGGTGTAAAAAATCAAACCAAATTTCTTGCATAAAGAATTGCAAAGCGCTATCGAGTTGTTGATAAGAAATCTTGTCCGCTAATGCATACTGTTTTGATACCTCTACTGCTTTTTCTCCTCTTTCTTGAAAGAGGTTTATCATTTGCTGCATCAGTTTATCATTTTTGGACACTTACAGCACCGACCTTAGGTGTATAGTTTTTCCTATTTGTCTTTTGGTTAATCCTCAGATCGCAAGTAAGGATAAAAGATTCCTCCGTTGAAATTCCTGAGTAGCTTAGATGATCTTTCAAGGAAAAGCGTAACTCTTAATAGCTAACTGGTGGATTCAACAGTTTCATGAGCTCCCGCAAGCAAATCGAAGAAAAGTGGTGCAATCGCTGGGAAGCAGCCCATGTTTTCGAAGCTGACCCTGACCCGAAGAGAAAGAAGATTTTCGTAACTTTTCCATATTCGTACATGAACGGACCATTGCATGTGGGTCACGCTTTTACGGCCAGCCGAGTCGATGCATACGCACGGTTCAAGCGTATGCAAGGTTACAACGTACTTTGGCCTTGGGGTTGGCACTGGACAGGTCAGCCGCTACTCGGAGCGAGCCAGCGGGTTGCAAAAGGTGATGAAGCGTTTATTCGGGTACTCCGCGAAGTTGACGGTGTGCCAGAGAAGGAACTCAATAAATTTGTTGATCCACTTTACATGGCTCAGTACTACACAAATGAAGGACGCCAGATTGCAAAGCGCATTGGATTCTCGCTGGATTGGCGTCGTGAGTTCACGACTGTATGGCCGACTTACCAAAAGTTCATTGAGTGGCAATATGCTAATCTCCACGAGAAAGGATTCGTTACCAAAGGAACACACCCGGTCGTGTGGTGCCCAAAAGACAAGAGCCCCACCGGGGACCACGATCGCCAAGTCGGCGAAGGCATCACACCTGAAGAGTATACACTCATTAAATACCGATTGGACGAAAAAACCATATTACCAGCGGCTACTTTTCGTCCTGAAACTATCTATGGCGTAACGAACATATGGATTAACCCAGAAGCCGACTACGCAGAAGCCAATGTGAATAACGAATCATGGATAGTCAGTAAAGAAGCAACCGAGAAACTCAGAGAGCAAGACCGCACTGTGGAAGTGAAACGAATTTTCAAGGGAAGGGAACTCATCGGAAAGACCTTCGAAAATCCTATAACACACAAGCGGTTTCCGATTCTTCCAGGTTGGTTTGTAGACCCGCAGACAGCCACAGGAGTCGTTTATAGCGTTCCCGCGCATGCGCCTTACGATTGGCTGGCCCTTAAGGACCTACAACAAAATCCTGAAGTCCAACGGGAGTTTTGCTTGGATACAGAAATGATCAAGGCGATTATTCCAATTTCCCTCATCGATGTAGAAGGATTTGGAGACTTTCCTGCAATAGAAATCGTCGATAGAATGGGAATAAAAGACCAAAAAGACCCAAAAGCAGATGCAGCGACAAAAGAGCTGTATAAGAAGGAGTTCCACGGCGGCGTTCTCAACAAAAACTGCGGTCCATACGCTGGAAAATCCGTCAGAGAAGTAAAAGATATTCTTATCCGAGATTTCAAGCAAATGGGAGTCGCCGACGTTATGTTCGATCTGTCCGAAAAAGTCGTTTGCCGTTGCATGACACAGTGCATTGTCAAAGTCTTAAGTGACCAATGGTTCCTCAATTATAGCGACCCTGAGTGGAAAGCTAAAGCCAAACAAGCGATTAGTCAGATGCGATTTTATCCTGAAGCTGCTAGACCGTGGTTCATCACTGTCGTTGACTGGCTTAAAGAATGGGCGTGCGCTCGCACTACAGGCTTTGGTACTCCATTACCATGGGGTAAAGGCTGGATAATTGAGACTCTCAGCGACAGCACAGTCTACATGGCTTTTTACACTGTGAATAAGCAAATTCGTAAAAATGACATCAAACCCGAAGCCCTAACGCGAGAAGTTTTTGACTATATTTTTCTCGGAAAGGGCAACCCAGTGGAACTTGCAAAGATTTCAGGTATCAATGAGATTTTGATAAAAGAGATGCGAGAAGAGTTCCTATACTGGTATCCAATGGATCTTCGAAACAGCGCGAAAGAACTTGTCCCAAATCACCTAACTTTTTGCATATTTCATCATGCCGCACTGTTTCCACCTGAGCAATGGCCTCGCGCCATGGGCGTTAATGGCATGCTGATGATTGAAGGCAAGCAGATGCATAAATCAAAAGGTAATTTCATTACAATGAAAGGTGCTGTGGACAAATATGGAGCCGATGCCACCCGCTGCGCATTAATGCTAGGTGCAGAAGGCATGGATGATCCCGATTGGCGCGCAGAAAACGTTAGTGATTTGCAGGGCAAACTCGATAGTTTGTTAGGATTCGCAGGAAATATACTCGCAGGCACCCAAGATTCGAAGGAAAGCGCATTGGATCAATGGCTGCTAAGCAAGCTACAACGCCGCATTGCAGATGCTACGATTAATTTGGAAGAAATGAAAACAAGATCAGCGTTACAAGCAGCATTATTTGACACATGGAACGACATCAGGTACTACATCCAACGACGAGGAAAAACTGATTCAGCCTCCCTAAGAGAGGCGGTAAAGGTTTGGCTCAGGTTACTAGCGCCGTTTGCGCCGTATGTTTGCGAAGAATTATGGAGCCAAACGGGCGAGCCAAACTTCATTAGTGTTGCCACCTGGCCCAAAGTTGACCACAGCAAGATTGATATCGCATCGGAGGAGCAGGAGAACTTTATCGCAGACTTAATTGAGGACACGCTTAACATCCTACGAGCAACAAAGATGACGCCCAAGAAAGTTTGTTTCTATACAGCAACGCCATGGAAGTGGCAAGTTTTCCTGAAAGTCTTGGAAAAAGCCTCAGTTGGCGAAGTCAAGATAAACGAGGTCATGAGGGAACTCGCAACAAATTCAACGCTGAAACCTCACATGAAGGAAACCGCAGCGCTGGTTCCCAGAATAACAAAAGCCGTGACTAAATTGTCCAACGAACGAAAGACGAATATGCTAAAGATCAGAACCGTTAATGAAAAAGCTATTATTCAAAAGGCGCAGAACTTCTTACGCGAACGACTTAACGCTGAAGTTGTAGCTTATGATGAAGATGACAAAGAGCGTTATGACCCAAAACAGCGAGCGACCATGGCTATGCCCAATCAGCCGGCGATATACATAGAATAAACCGTTTCCATTATCTTCTTTGTCCCTAGTTCATATGGACACATATAGGATCTTATTTTTTATTTTCTGCACAACTTCTTTCTTTGTGCGTCGCCAGATCAATGCCACATTTTGAACAATAACATTTTTCGTCTATTTCGTAGAACATAGTTGCAACTTCACCGATTGATTTTTGGCAAACGACACAGGGTTTGCCTCTATTAACTTCAGTCACAATCCGCACCATTGGTTCTTCTTCTTGGCTCGATGTTGACCATTGCTTTTGGAATGGATTGTTCGTTGGTTCGTAAAATTTGTAGTCCCAATCCATGTTTTTTGCCTCTCTCCGATTGAGACAAGCACTTTGTCTTGCGACTGCATTAAAAGCTTTCTCAATTCCCCTCTTATTGAAGTTGCCTTTGAATCGTGAAAACTAATAGAAAATCACCTACGAGAACATTGTAGAAGAAACATGATTTTTTCAATTCAATCGGAGCCTAACAATTACACATAAGCGGTTAAGGATGAGCTTCAGTCTTGCATGTAACTGACCAACAAAGGATCAATGTCAAGAATCTAAAAATCGGCGAAACCACGGCGAAAGTTCCTGCTATCAGTAAACCAATTTTCCTATTTTTCATTTACGCTGCGAAAAAGATCTTGCATATTATCAGGATTCACCTTGCAAATATTGTCAACTAGCTTTGTATCCCATCCGCTAAAACTCGATTAATCTGAGAAAGCCCGCCTTAAAGTACTCTAGGACTCAACGATTAGCAATTTCGCTCCGTAAGGGATAATGATGAGCTTTTCATTTTTTCGGCATAATTGAACGAGCAAATTCCCCGAAAGTTTTCGATGCATGCGACCTTGAGACAAGTTATGTTGCTTAAGCGTTGTTAAATCATTCGAAAAACGGAAAACAAAATGAGACTAAATAGAAATGGCGATGGAAAATTTAGGATTTTGCAAGTTTCCATATCACGTTGCCAATTTCTTCGTCTCGCATGAATCCGTAATATTTTTGGGCAATCTTTGCCGCGACTGGAATAGCGGCGTGATTAAGTGCCTTAATCAATGTCGGGTTCTGAACCCGGTTGGCCAGGAAGGTGTTTCGCCAAATTCTCACATTATATTCCCAGCATCGGGTCAGGAATTCCCATCGCATTTTATTGAGTTGATCGTATTCTGCTCCGCGCTTGTTCATGAGTAAGCAATCTTCAAGAGGAACAAAGAATAATGGCACATAGAACGCGTTAAAGTCTTTGAGGTCATCCATAAGATTAAGCGTGTCGGCAACGTCCTCCTCTGTCTCGTCAGGTAACCCCACTATTAGTGTTGCAAGCGGATACCAGTCATTGTCGTTGAGAATTCCGAACGCCTGCGTCACGATTTCAGGCCACTGCTCAGGCTTGTAAGGAAGCATTTTGCCAGCCATATATTTACGCATGAGGCGAACGCTGCCGGTTTCAATGCCTGTTTCGGCTGTGACAATCGGCTTGCCATCATGGTTGTACCAGCTATGTTCCAGAAGCGTTTCTGCGACTTCTTTGATCATTTCGGGCTTACAGACAACCGGCGCTAACGACATGTGACTTGGCTGAATTGCCTTAACGTTAGGTACCGAAGCTACGCTCTTAACGAGTTTTATTACAGCGTCATCGTTAGGCACAAAAGTTTTTTCTTTGGCTCCATAAAGGAAGAGATCCTCTGTGACAAGGGTAACATGTGTACCTGCCTCGCCGCATTCTTTTGCGGTTAATTCGACTTCTTCCAGAACCTCGTCTAATGGAGTATCTACTTTTTTAAGCACCGTTGGCGTGCAAAATTGGCAGTTTCTTCCGCAGCCTTTGCTGATTTCAACTGCTCCATGAATCGCGGCGTGACGAATCTGTGGGAACTTTTCGTCGGGTTTAGCTGGGGAACGAATACGCTGTGGCAAAGGCTCGCCTGCCGCAGCTTTTTTGAAAACCTGCACGATTCCTTCTTGTCCTGGACCCATAACTAAGCAATCTACTCCGTAGTCTCGCGTTAGATGCTTACGCTCCAGTTGCCAGCTGCCAAAGCCTCCGACGATGACCTTAGGTTTGAAAGCTCGAATAGCAGGGTGATTCGCAAGGGCCTTGAATTCTATGGCGTTCATGGGTTCCCCACCGCCAACTAGTGAGCTATAGGTTTTGCTGACGTAACCCATGCCGGTTGGATCCATACTGGATATTCCAACCGCTCTCGTGTTGGGTCCTATGAAATTTTCTAGGTCTGCAGGTGCGACGACTGCTACATCTTTCTCCGTAAAGCCGTTTTCAAGAAGAATAGCTTCGACTTTCCGCAAACCATAAGGCGCAACCCGTGCTTTTCCATCAGGAGTGCGCTCAACGGGTGGGTATAAGAATTTTCTAGTGAGCCATTTAGGAATGGGCCCCATCGCGAACCCGCCTACGAATGCGCCAAATTGGCTATTGCCAAATTCACTCATTTCGGTGGCCGACGCTGTTAGGACGATTTTAGTCCCCTGTGTATGGTTCGCCATCATAGACACTTCTGTAGTTGCGAACTACATTGGTTGTCTTTCTTGCTTATTAATAATTACGTTTCATATACATAAGCAAACGCACTTTTGACCAGATACAAAAGAAAAATGGGGAACTTTTGAATTATCCCAACGATGTCTTTGAGGCAAATTCATTTTTGAAATAACGAATAAGCTTTATTTCGTCGAAGTGATTCCTCTTACCTAACAAAGGTATAGGGAGAAACCGCCTTTGAGTGGCAACTTGTTGATAACAAATATAGCAGGCTTGAAACTGCGCAACCCAACTGCCTTAGCCTCTGGCATTTTAGGCTACACGGGAGATTCGTTATGTCTCATTGCTGAAAACGGCGCGGGAGCCGTAGTCACCAAATCCGTTGGATTAGAACCCAACGCTGGCTACTTGAATCCTACAGTTGTCCAAGCAAAAGCAGGATTAATCAACGCTATGGGTTTACCTAACCCCGGAATTGGCGATTACTCAGAAGAAATTATCTATGCAAAGACAGTACTGCGGGTTCCTCTGATAGTGAGCATCTTCGGCTACGCCGCTGAAGAATATGCTCAAGTTGCAAAGGAAGCTGTCGAAGCAGGGGCTGACGCTGTTGAACTTAACGTGTCTTGCCCTCACGTGAAATTGACTGGTTCAGAAATAGGACAAAATCCAAAACTTCTCTCCGAAGTTATTGCCAAAGTGAAAGCTGAAGTTAACAAAACTGTCATTGTGAAGCTGTCGCCAAATGTAACGGATATAGTTGACCTGGCAAAAGTTGCTGTAAAAGCAGGCGCCGATGCGCTAACTGCTGTTAACACAATACGAGCGTTAGCAATTGATGTTGAAACTCAAATGCCAGTGCTTAGCAATGTCCGGGGTGGTTTGTCAGGACCGGCAATTAAACCAATTGCTCTTCGTTGCGTATACGACATCTTTGAAGCCCTACCTGAGACGCCTATCCTAGGTTGTGGGGGAGTCACAGATTGGCGCGATGCCGTGGAATTTTTGCTGGCTGGTGCCTCAGCTGTCCAAGTCGGCACAGCGGTAGCTACTGAAGATCCGAAAGTGTTTGAAAATATTACCAGAGGATTGTCGAATTATTTGAAGAAGAAAGGATACAGGAGCGTTAAGGATATTGTCGGCTTATCTCACCAAGTTTAACACTGTTCGAACTACACGAATCTTAAGTGTGAAAGAAGAAAGTTCCACCATCAAAACATATACCCTGCAAGATGAACTATGCTCGAAAGCGAACCCTGGTCAATTTCTTATGCTCTGGATACCTGGTGTGGATGAAATTCCACTCAGTATACTAAATGCGAGCAACGGCAACGTTCAGGTCTCAGTCAAAACTGTAGGCGACGCGACAAGGCATCTTGACAAGATGAAAAATGGAGACATATTGGGCTTGCGGGGCCCCTTTGGAAATGGTTTCACAGAAACCAGGGGTAAGGTTCTATTGATTGGGGGAGGAACGGGAACGGCACCACTACTATTTTTGGGCAAGCGATTGGCCTCAAAAGTGGACAGGCTAAGCTTTGTTGTCGGAGCAAAGACAAAGAACGAATTAGTATATCTTAGTGAACTCGATGCTCTATGTACTGAAGAGAGTGCCGTCGCAACAACGGAAGACGGAAGTTATGGCTTGCAATGCTTAGCAACAGAACCACTGGACAAGATGCTGGTTAAGGAAAGATTCAACATGGTCTACACCTGTGGTCCAGAAAGAATGATCAGAAAGATTTTCGACCTTGCTAATAAGCGTCAAATTCCCATGGAAGCTAGCTTAGAACGGCTAATGCGCTGTGGCATAGGCCTATGCGGCAGCTGCTCCATAGGCAAATATCGAGTTTGCCGAGATGGACCGGTCTTCACGATGGCACAGCTAAACGAAGTAAAAGACGAGCTAGGCTACTCTAAACTAGGGTTTGACGGCAGCCGAATTGATGTGTAGGCGACTGCTAATGGCAATTCCACAAACTGATCTCGAAGACATAGTGCATAAAAACGGTCGCAGTTTTTAACCGCCTCAGAAGCCCTCAAGCCCTAACAAAGGCCATCTAAGTTTCTCAAGTTGTAATTGTCGAGTTTTCCTGTTCTCTTTGCTACGAATGGGGACGTGGAGAAATTTGTTGAAGATTTTCAGAAGGACTTCAGAGTTTTTGTCGACTACCTCGAACTCATTCCAGGCAAAGTGAAAGAAGCCGAACCCATGGCTTTCAAGTCAACTTTTTCGTTAAGCGGCAGTGAACAAGTCGCTTTGTCGAAAAATCAATATGTTAAGGATTATCGTTAAATCTAAGCGATTTCAGACTCTCGAAAAGAAGCGGCATCCTTAAAAAAGAAAAGAAGAAAAGGGTTAGAGTTCCTCACTAGGGAACCCATATTTTCTAAGATACTCGCGTGCGTAAGTTGGGTCAAACGCAAGCTCTTTGCTTCTCAAGATTCGCCTGTCCAAGCGGTCAAGCGCGACTCGGAACGTAGGTTCAACACCAAATCCTTCTGCAGATGCAAAAAAGAAGCCTCGCACGCCTTTTACCGTCCGAAGTTGCAAGCGGCAGTGGATAAG
>DATJPJ010000033.1:0-10999 GCA_035506455.1 Candidatus Nanoarchaeia archaeon | reverse complement strand
TTAAGGCAATGGGCGAACTTGCTTGCGGCGACGCAGATGTCTAAAGTTTAAGTTTTGCTTTTCAAAGGCGAAAAAAATTGAGCGAGTGCCACGTCAGAGTTAAGAAATGGGAAGAATTCAAGCGTTTAGTCAGCGAGAAGAAGCCTAAGTCGATAGTTTATGTTCTTGAGCAAAACGGTTTTTCGCCCAACAAGGAACTCACGACGCTGAGAATAATAATGCTGCATGATAGGCGATATTACATCTTCCTCGATTTCCCCAAAGGAGAAACTCTGCGTGAAACGGGAATCCCTTTGCACAAAAATAAAAACGGGATTCTCAACTTGGATGAAGATGAGGTTAAGGTTATTTTAAAAAAGGTGTTTGAGAATGAAAAAATAGATGTCTTTTCATTTTGGACGGCTTGACAACTTTGAACGCCTCTATAGAGAATATAGCCAAGAAATTCTTATACTCAAAAAAAGAAACATAGTCGTGGGTCTAAATGGAAAAAATGAGAATCCTGTTCTTGTGCACTCACAATTCAGCTCGATCTCAACTTGCTGAAGGGTTACTCAGGCACCTTTACGGCGAAAAATACGAGGTTTTCAGCGCGGGAACAAATCCTACTCAGGTCCATCCATTAGCGATCAAAGTGATGGCGGAAATTGGAATGGACATTTCACAGCAGTACTCGAAGAACATTGAAGAATTTAGCAATACCGACATTGACTTAGCAGTAACTGTGTGTCGGAGCAGCTCAAAGACAAACTGCAAGCTTTGCTCCTCGCCGATGTTCATGGGAAGGCCAGAGATCGTTAACGCAAAACTACACAGAACAAAGAACTATCTCCTGCACGGTTTTGACGATCCTTCCGATGTAGAAGGAACTGAAGAAGAAAGACTCCAAGCCTTCCGAAATACAAGAGATAAAATTAAGGAATGGATAATTGAAGAGTTTGCCGACCTGGATTTGGAAAGTTTGCATGTTAGTGCTAATGATGTTTCTTCGGAAAGCTGATGGCAATAGCTTGAACAAGTAGAATCTGGGACCTGCACTCCAGTTGCAACCGTTGTAGGTTTGTGAGTGGGGTTCATGAAAAGAAGAGAGACTTTTGTCCACAAGTTGCCTAAACTGTTTTTTGAGCAGGTCGCATGCAACTTGATCGATTTGGAGGTTGGGAAAGGTAAAGTTTTTCATCCAACGAAAGCGTACTACTAAGTTATGGGACCTGCTAAAAAGGCACGTTCAAGCCGCAAGCACGGACTGACTAGAAGATGGCTAGTCGTGACTTCTGCAGTGGTTCTTGTTGCGGCTCTTCTTGCGGCAACATATGCGTGGTACCCAAGGAACTCTGCAGATTCCACTTTTAGTCAGCCGTCCGCATCACCGGCACTGACTGTTTCTCCGTCGCCAACTGCTTACGGGTCACCAGCCTTTCAAGCATTCATAAGCCACTACCTGGGCATAATGCAAAACTTGAACTCATCCGCAACCAAGGTGGCTATTGCTCCTTTGCTTAACCCAAGCTACAATCAGACCAGTCTCTTTGAGTGGGAGCACAGCCGGCTAACGTTTGTGTCTGACCCTGCTGGTTTTTTTGAGGACCCAATTCAGATTTTAAGCAGCGGTAAAGGCATCTGCGTCCAATGGAGTATAGTTTACGTTTCTGCTTGTCTATCGCTTGGTTATCAGAGCAGGTTGGTGGTGGCTGTTGACACTTCAAGTTGGACGTTTATACATACTTGGGCAGAAGATTTCTACCATGGCAGTTGGGTTCATGTGGATCCATCTGACTCTGTTTGGAATAACCCGTCGAGGTACCTTGCTTGGGATTGGGGCAGGTATCTTGGGTCTCAGGTTAAGGTTTACGCGTTTGAAGATGGTTCGTTCCAGGATGTAACGTCAACCTACAGCGCCCCTCTAACATAGCAAACTTTCAAAGTTGAAAAGAGTCCTGAAGCACCTGAGTTTGCGTATTGAGGTTCTAAGTTAGATGTCGGCTCTTTCTGTGATCTCGGCTCCTTCGAACACGAGTAGTTTTGGTTTGCCATTTTCGACGCGCACATAAGTATTATGGATGGGTGCCGTCGTAACCCACGAGCCAGTATTCGCAAGGTTCCCCTCTCTGTTAACAAACGGCCGATGCGTGTGCCCAAAAACAAGAACTTCTCCTGGCTGAACTGAAGAACAGGCTTTCTTTTCGACGCCCTTCAAGGTTTCTACGAGACGCTGCTCTGGACCAAGCTGCAACATCTCAGCCATTCTTCGTTTTCTACCCCGATCAACAAAGTTGACGAAACGGGACAAATCACTCTCGTAGCGCCCAAGTGCAGCCCATATGTTGGTGTCGCGGTCTCCTTTCTTATCAGACATCGAGTGGCAAAGTGACTCCATAAAATGCTCGCGCTGCATATCGTCGAATTCCCAGCCATGAAGAAACTTGACCGATACGTTGTCTTGCTGAAGCGTCAGCTCCTTGAGGAAGTTGAAGGGATATCCTCGGCCTTGCAGTTTGAGGACATGGAAGTCGTGGTTTCCAGCGACGTAATGAACACGCATTTTTTTCTGAAGAAGGATTGCCAAGTCAAGAACGTCGTGGTTTTCGAGGAAAATGCCCGATGAATCTCGTCGCCACATGTCAACGATATCGCCCAGAAGGACTAGATCCGTTACTGTGGGGTCTGATTGAAGGTTTCCAAGAAAGCGCATGAACGCGGGTTTGTCGGAGTCGTCGAATCCTAGATGTAGGTCCGAGATAGCAATAATTGCCAAGGTGACCTCCTCCAAAAACTTGTTAAAATGCTGGTATAGAACTAGCTTTTTGTTCCAAATAAAGTTTAGGTATTTTCGGAATTTCACTTGTTTTTTCCGGCGTTTGTACTCGTGAGTGCGAGGTTATTGGGCGAATAGGTTTAGAAACAAGTTCACGCTACTATTCATCGGAGCATCATAAGTGCTAACCATGACCTTACTCAGGAAATCAATTGGCGGCGTCTGGCATTCTGAAAACCTGGAAGAGTTGCCTGACAAAATAAGCGACGACAGCATACTATGGGTTGATGCTGAAGATCCAACCAAAGCAGAAGTCACCCAGCTCAAGACCCGCTTTGGCATAACCACTCTAAGTCTCGCGGAGCTCGCTGAGGAAGGTCGCCGATCCAAAATAGAAGAAGATGAAGCCCGCGTTTTCTGCTTCGTCAGTTTTCCAAACAGAGAAAACTTCATCTCCAACGTGAAAACCAACTGGATTACACTCATCGCGGAGAAAAGATGGCTAATCTCCGTTCACAAAGGCCATTCAGATATTACATGCGAGATTTACGAAAAAATCAGCTCCCACGGATACTCCGCCTTGGCACTTTCGCCCTCAACTGATATTTTGCTTTACATCTTTTTGGACTTGATAACTAACGAATTCTTCCTAATTTCCGACCGAATTCACGAGAAACTGCAGAGTTTAAGCAACGAGGCAGGGAATCTTTTCAGGGAAAGGCACAGGCAATTGAGCGGGTCTCTTGGGTTAGACATTGCAAGATCCCGAGACCAGGTGCTCTCGCTTAGGCAGTCGATAGGTCCTTTGCGTGAAGTTATGGGTAAAATAACGCGGGGCGAATTCGCTGTCGTTTCTAGTGGTATGCTTTTTCGTTATGGTGAACTCTACGACCGAACGATCTCGCTCATTGACTTAGTGAATTCGCACCGTGAAGAAATTCATGACATCGGGGACATTTTGATTAACGTGCAAACGTTGACGACCAACAACGTTGTCAGGATTCTAACGATCATCTCCGCCATTTTCTTGCCGCTAACTTTGATAGCGGGGATTTACGGGACCAACTTTGGTCGTGGATTCTTTGTTCCGGGCAGTAACACGAATTATGGGTTCTACATTATGATTGCGGCTATGGGATGCATTGCTATAGGATTAATCTCTGTTTTTAGGAGAAAAGGCTGGATTTAGAAGATTTTTAGTTGAAAAAAGTCCCCGAAAAAAAATCGGGGCTGGCTTGCTTAGGAGCTTTCCTTCGTAGGTTCGTCTTTCTTCTTTTCCGTAAAAAGATCCTTCAGACGACTCGCGAGGCTTTGGGCTTTGTCCATGGCCTTTCCGCCTCCGGGTTCAGATTTGGCATCTTCTTCTGCAACTTCGCCAGGTGGTCGTCCATCTTTGATTGTTTTTATTGGTTTTTCTGGAATCAGACCTTCTGGTCGGTAAATCAATATGAGCAGAAGAGCAAGACCTAGAAGTAAAGTGTCGAGCCAAACGGGGTTGAAGGGTATGAACGGAGCAAGGTCGCTGCTGAAGAAAGTGATGGTTTGTCTAACGGCGACAAAGATAAATGTGCCAGCTACGACGCCCCAATCGTTTGCAGCTCCGCCTAGTATGACCATGACCCATGGCCAAAATGTCCAACTGGCTCTTGAGAACGACGCGTAGAATACGTTCGCGGTGTAAAACGCGTATAATGCCCCCGCTATGGCGGCTAAGGCTGATGCAATAATGATGATGTTGATTCTTGTTTTCTGAACGTCTTTGCCCAGTGCTAGTACTGAGTTCTCGTCGTCTCTGACTGCCCTGAGCATTCTGCCCAGAGGTGAGTGGGTTAATCTGCGAGCGTATAGGAAAATTACGACGGCTATTATCATCATTATGATGACAGCCAAGATGTCTCTGTTTATGCCGAATGATGAAGCCCACTGGAATGGATCTGGAACGTTGACTCCTTGTGTTCCGCCGACGAGGGGAGAATAGTTGTTGCCGATGACAAGGATTACTTGTCCTGCGGCGAGGAAAGTCATGCCTAGATAATCAGATCGCAACCTCGCAACTGGGTAGGCGACAGCAAGTCCTAGTAAAGCGCCAACTATTGCAGCTATGATCAGCGTTATGATAAAAATCTGCAATGACGATATCGCGTTGGAAGATATCACCCCGTTGATCTGGGTAATTATTGGAACGTTGCTTTTGATAAAGTCCATGCCTTTGCCTATTCCAAGTGTGGATGCGAGAATCCTGCCGGGAATGACGCCTGCCATGAAGGCTCCTCCAGCAACTGCTAGCACTTTGCCAAAATTTGGGACTCCTGCATATCCGTATTCCAGGTTTATGCTTACTGCAACGATGAGGTAAGGAGCGAAAGTTGCGAGTAGGTTTAGGATGAATAGGTCTGCCGTAGTTAGCATCTTAGTTCCTCCTCAGTTTTTTCTTGAGCCCTGAATAGTTGATGCCGGTTATTCCATTTGGAGCCAACAACAATGTTACAATCATTGCGATAAGTGGGATAATGGGCTGGTAAGGAATTATCCAGGCTCCGATGTAAAGGGCTAAAACGTCGATTATGACACTTTGTGCTAAGCCAATTATTAATCCGCCAAGGATGGCGCCGTTAATGCTGTAAACGCCTCCAACCACTGCCGCGGCGAAGATACTTATCAGGAAAAAGTCGCTTCCGACGTTGGTGTTTCCGATGTACCAAAGGGGTATGACGCTTCCAGCTAATCCTGCTATTCCGCCTGCCAGAAACCAAGAGGCAATGTAAACCATGTCCGTGTTGATTCCTATCGTACCTGCCAACGGCGGGTTTTCGATGGTTGCTCTCATGGCGATTCCAAATTTTGTTCTATTCAGCAGCAGGTACAATCCAACGACGACGCCGACGACTAGAATCGGTGCGACAAAGACCAGACCTTTAATGCCGAATAAGGTAAAGTCAAGGCTAAAGAATTGGAAATATCGCGCTTCAACGTGGAAAGCGTTAGAGAGGTAATCTGCGAATATGTTCAGAATTGCTATCAGAAAAATGTCAAAAGCTACTGTTGCAACCATTAGAGTGGTTACGTTTGCATTTCTTCGAGTCATAGGCCTGAGAAAGAGCAGGTACTGAGCGACGGCAACCAAGGCGCCGACAAAGAAGCCCGGTATTAGCCCAAGGTACACGTTAAGCCCCATGACCTCTGTTACCACGACTCCGACATAAATTCCGACAGAGGCAAACGTGCCGTGGGCAAAGTTTGGTACTCGAGTCGTTAAGTAGGTAAGCGATAAACCGATGGTGAGCAATGCTAACAGGCTTGAGGTGACAACCGCATCCGTAATTATGTAGACGTCAACCATCGGAACACCCGAGGAAACTTTACGTTATCACCGTTTACACTGTCTACGTACTTATATTTTTAGTGAAATCCAACTTTCTGCGGTTAAAACGTCATGAAAAATGCACGCAATGCAAAGCTGTCAAAGCTGCAAAGCAGTTTTTTAGCCTGTTTCTGTCAGCGTGAGAAACTAAGAACTAAAAAATTGAACGTTTGTCCAAAAATGCATGGTAAGAAAACTTCCGCCTCTCGAAAGTCACACAAAGCATATAAACCGTTCCTTTGATAAGGTTGCTTTATAACGAATTAAGTGGGGAAAAAAATGTCTCAAAAGAGATTAAACTTTGTAAAACATGCGAAAGGAATAGCGACACCACTAGCGGTAGTATTAATCATCGTCGTTCTAATTGTCGGCGTTGTAGGCGGCTATTTTTTGGCGCCAAAATCAAGCAGCAGCTCAGGAAAACTCAGCGGAGTTCTGAACATAGGCGTTGCAATTCCATTGACGGGAAACTTGGGAACCTATGGACAAAACGCTAAAGATGCACTCGACTTAGCAGCATCGCAAATCAACGGTCTCCTAAGCACCTCAAAAGCTGGATACAGCCTAAACCTCATCTACGAAGACACTCAAACGCTGCCTAACATAGCGTTGACAGACACTCAAGACTTAGCGTCAAAAGGATGCCAAGTGATTCTTGGATATTACTCCAGTGGAGAGCTTAGCAACTGTTTGACGTATGCACAAACAAATCACCTCGTTCTAATTTCACCAAGCTCGACCGCAGTAAGTCTAGCAATTGACAAGCCATATATCTACAGATTCGTCCCTGCTGACGACAAACAAGGACCAGCAATGGCAGTAGGAATGTGGAACGTCGGCATCCAGTACATTGTACCCCTCTGGCAAGACACGACCTACGGCGACGGCCTCGTCACTGCAACTGAAAACAAGATGGTCGCGTTAGGAGGAGGTTTCGATTCAAACGGAATAAAATATGATGCTAGCGCAACCGACTTCTCAACACAAGTAAGCGTTTTGGCCACTGAAGTGCAGAAAGCAGTGAACCAATATGGAGCGAGCAAAGTCGGAGTTTACGCAGTAACATACGAAGAAATACAGTCAATCATGGACGATGCAGTTCAATACCCGATTCTCTCTCAAGTTAAATGGTTCGGATGCGACGGATCAGCACTCTCAGCAAAATTGACAGATGATGCAGTTGCATCAGCCTTCGCAGTAAACGTGACTTTCCCAGCCACTTACTTTGCACCGCCATCTTCAGACATACTCAACGAAGTCAGCGACTACGTACATGCACAGACCGGCCACATCCCAGACCCATATGCGTACGGCAGCTACGACTCATTGTGGGTTGTCGCAAAATGCATAGGTTTGACACAGCAATACAGCGGAGTAGCAATAAATGACGTGCTACCAGCAGTCTCAAACGTAACATACGGTGCAAGCGGATGGACAGCACTTAACCAATACGGCGACAGAACAATCGGCGACTACCAATTCTGGGAACCTGAACTAGTGACATCTGCAGCAGCAGGGCACACAACAAACTCCACAACCTACGACTGGAGACTAGCTGGACTGTACTCAGCAGCTACGAATTCAGTAACGTGGTACCCACCAACATCGTAAAATCTAAACTCTTCCTTTTCTTTTTTTTTGTTTTTAAAAAACTTCGATCCAAATTTTCATGAATTCCCCTTAGACATTTCGGTTCAACCCGTTTTGCCAGCTAATCATTCGGGTGGGCGAAGTAGGGAAAAACTAATATCCATCTAGATCGATTTCTCATGATTTGAATGGGAAACCGACCAGAGTGATATTTTGTCGCAGACGATCTTAACTGTCAGCAACATAAAGAAAACATTCGGAGGAGTTACTGCCCTTTCGAATGTTAACATGGAAATTCAAAGCGGCAAAATGACCATGATGATTGGACCTAACGGAAGCGGCAAAACCACTTTAATCA
This sequence comes from Candidatus Nanoarchaeia archaeon, assembly GCA_035506455.1. Classification (GTDB taxonomy): domain Archaea; phylum Thermoproteota; class Bathyarchaeia; order Bathyarchaeales; family Bathycorpusculaceae; genus JADGNF01. The sequence goes on along the minus strand of DATJPJ010000033.1, from coordinate 2,935 downwards.
ACATTATTTCAGGGTTTTACAAACCAGACGAGGGCAAAGTCCTTTTCGAAGGCAAAGACATCACAAGCAAACCGCCAAATGAGGTTGCTAGACAAGGACTAATTCGAACATTCCAAGTCCCAGCCCCCTTTCAGAAACTCTCGGTCATGGAAAACTTGCTTATCGCCAGCAAAGGAAATCCGGGAGAATCATTCATCAGGGCCCCCCTGACGCCGACGTGGATTAAGCAAGAGCGCACAATCTACGATAGAGCAACAAAAGTCAGGGAGTTGCTGAACCTAAAACACCCCGACCAAATCGCGGGGGAGCTGAGCGGTGGTCAACTCAAACTGCTAGAAGTCGGTCGAGCGTTAATGACCAATGCACGTTTAGTGGCTTTAGATGAACCTGCGTCTGGCCTGAATCCGACTTTAGCACACAAGGTTTTTGACCATTTGGACGAAATTAAGAAAACCCTGGGATTAACTTTTCTCATAATCGAACACAGGCTAGACATAGCCCTTCAATATGTGGACTACGTGTACGCCATGGCAAACGGCACTGTCATCTCTCACGGAGTAGGCGAAGAGGTCATGAACGACCCCAAAGTCATCGAAGGCTACCTCGGAGGAACCTGCAACTGATAAAGATGCAAAACGTGAATGCAGGATACGGCAAATTCCATGTGCTCTACGATATTAACACCAACATCGAAGACAAGAAAATAACCATAGTAGTAGGGCCTAATGGAAGCGGCAAGAGCACTCTTCTTAAGAGCATTTTCGGGCTCACCAGCATTTATGCGGGCGACATTTTTTTGGGTGAAGAAAAAATCACCAACCAAGCGCCCCATCATATTGCGAGAAAGGGGATTGCCTACGTCGCTCAAGTTCGCAATGTTTTCCCTAACCTGAGCGTTCGAGAAAACCTTCTCATGTCTGGATACACCCTCAAGAAAGAAGACTTGGCAAAGAGAATCGAAACGGTCGTCGGCTACTACCCCATCTTGACCGATTGCTATGAACGTAGAGCCAGCACAATGAGCGGAGGCGAACGGCAGATGCTCGCCATGGCTATGGCTTTGATCAGGCAACCGGATGTGATGCTTTTTGATGAACCCACGGCCAATCTTTCGCCCAAGATGTCGACGCAGGTTATAGAAGAAATCAGAAAGCTCCGCGACGACCTTGGAAAAACAGTCATATTGGTCGAGCAGAACGCGATAAAAGCCCTAAAGTGCGGAGATAAAGCGCTTCTTCTCGTCAGCGGCAAGATAAACTTCGACGGAGAAGCAAACGACCTGCTAAGCTCACCTGAACTGGGCCAAATGTACTTGGGCCTCAAGTAAATACCGCCTCAGGAGGAGCACGCGGCGAACCCGGCAATATTGCTTCAAGGATTGGTCATAGGTTTCTCCATCGCCGCCCCAGTTGGACCAATAGGCATCCTGTGCATCCAGCGAACTCTGCTAAGAGGGAGAAAAAACGGGTTGGTTTCTGGATTAGGAGCAGCGACGGCGGATGCGGTTTACGGAAGCATCGCTGGTTTTGGACTCACATTCATCTCTGACGCGATTTTGTCTGTGCAGTTTTGGATACGCCTTTTGGGTGGCATATTTCTTTGTTATCTTGGAATCCGAGCCGTGTTTTCTAAGCCCAAAGAACAGGTAAAAGGTGCTTCAGAGGCAAATTTGGTCAAAGACTTCAGCTCTACCTTCCTCTTGGCCATAACGAATCCTATTGCAATCGTTTACTTCGCAGCCATATTCTCGGCGCTGGCAGGAACTGCGATAACCAACTACGCAACCTCGGGGTTGTTCGTCACCGGAGTTTTCTTAGGTTCTTTGCTTTGGTGGGTCATCCTGTCAGGATCGACGGGTTTCTTCATTCACAAGTTTGACGTTAAGAAACTTCGATACGCCAACATTATCTCAGGAATAACTATCATAGCGTTTGGCGTTTACTTCCTGCTAAGCCTCACCAACATTTTATGAGACCCTTTGCCAACCCATGCAGGATTGGAAACACATTAATGCTGCTTTGCCCGCAAAGAAAACATGTCACTCCTTGGCAACAGATGGACAGAGCCAAACTACCAGAAAGCCATAGAATGGTGCAAAACGAGGCAGAAGCAGGACATAAACTGCACGGTAGCTTTTTTGGGAGGCACTCCACAAGATGATTCGCAGGCTCAACTTGCTTTTGAAACCAACGTGTATGTTGTCAAGCTTATTGGCGATCAAAAGCTCAATGCTTCTGTAACACTGAAACCCACTGTCCTTGGTGTGCTTTTAGATAAATCGAAATGCCGCCAAAGAGTTCTGGCAATTGCCGAAGAAGCCGCAAACCAAAATCTGCCTGTAGAAATAGCTACTGAAAGCAAAGACCTTGTCTCTTTCTCTCTCGAAACGGCAGTTGCTTGCGCCAAAGAAAACAAGAATGTCATTCTCGACCTTCAAGTCTACCTAAATCGAACCTTCGAAGATCTGAAAACTGCATCGAAGAATGGAGTCGGAGTCAGGTTGGTAAAAGGCGCGTACGTTGGCGACGCAAACAAACTTGAAGAGATTCAAACTCACTTCAAAAGCTTAATCGAGGCTTCCGCGATGAATTCAAATGATGTTCTGTTGGGAACTCATGATCATGAAATGATTGAATGGGTTAAGGAAAAGTTCCAGGACAAAAAAGGGCTTGTTGAATTCGGTTTTCTTAAGGGACTCTCCGACAGGACTAAGATTGAGCTGGTTGAGCATGGTTGGCGGGTTCTGGAGTACGTGCCTTTTGGTGAGAAAACTGAGGCATATGTGAATCGCCGGTTGAAGTTTCTAGGCGACTTGGAAGCCGTTGGAAAGTTCCCTGCGCCTTGAACATTTGGTTGCTCATAATGGACCATGATTGAACAGTTGGTGTAACTCGCAGTACTCCGAATATCTTATTTACAACCTATTATTAAATAA
>DATJPJ010000032.1:0-5499 GCA_035506455.1 Candidatus Nanoarchaeia archaeon | reverse complement strand
AGTGAAAAAACATTTAGCTGAGCACGAGAACGTCAACTTTTACTATTTAGACCTATGCTCAAAGCCTGCAAGGACGAACTTTAAAAAAATTGCTTAATACAGTCGGATGAGGTTTGAAAAACCCGCTAATTACTTATTTTCAGTCTAGCTAACTATTTTTTAGACCACAAATTTTGCGTGTCCAAAGACCAAACGAATGTTGATTTGAGTAGCTGGCTCTCTTTCATTTGTCTAAAACCCTTGGAAAAGAGGAAAACGCTAACGCAGTGTATCAATTGCAGTTCGATCGAGTAAAGTTTTGACTTAGGGGCTTATTGTTGCGAAATTAGGATATCCTCGACTTTCCCAGTATCCGAGATATCCAGTGTTGTTTGACACTTCAATTTCAGTTACCCATTTTACCCATTTGTATCCATATTGATTTTGAGCGACTAACGCAAGTGGAAACCCAGCAAATGGTGTAAGCGTAACGTTATTCATTTTATAAGCTAAAGTTATGTTGTTTTGTGCGATGTAATCGAGCGGAAGAGCGGAAGTGTAGCCGTCGGAGGCATGAAATATGGCTACTGTCGCATTAGGGCTTACGCCTGCTTCTTGAATAAGGTCGGTAACGCGGGCACCTTCCCACAGCATCGTTACTTTCCAATCTTCAACGCAAAAAAGTGTAGCTACTTGCTGGTATGGGGGAAAGTTGTTGATAACGTCGGAGTATGTGTACTCCATTGGGTGATTAACGAGACCTGTGATAGTGAGGCGGTATGTCGTTTGGTTAAGGTATTGAGTTCCGTCGATGGCAACGTCAGGATGTTGGGCAATTTCTGCAGCGAAACTGTTAATCGACGTTAGGTTATGACCTTGATATTGAGTGACTTCTCCTTGGTAGGTGGAAGGCGGAGGTGTTGGACCGGGTATGGAACTTAGAGCAACAAGCAACAATAACACAAACATCATAACAACTATCAGGACAGCAACCACAGTCGTTATTTTATGTTGCTTGAGAACTTGCATGTAAAAGAATGTGTGATTCAGTCTATTTATTTTTGTTGCACAAAACTTGTTTTTCCCTCTGCTACGTTCTTTTGTTATTGTACTTCCTAATGTTTCGCACTCATTGTCTGTCGATAAACAAGGCATGGAGCAATGGCTTGTGGCGCTGGGTCTTTTCGAAATGCCGTAATCTACACGTTACTATTGGGATGTCAGATAGAAAGTGAGTATTGTGACGGCTGGGTTTTGGAATTTTTGGGTTTAATAGTTGCCATGCTCTTTGGCTGGATAAAGATCAAGGTTTTAATAGCCAGCAAATTATCGTGTGAAATGATTGTGTCCTTAAAAACTCTTTAAAAGGTACGCTAAAGCTAAACTAGCTTATGTCAAAAGCTTCTGCATGTTGGTTCATCAAAAACGGTGAAAAGCTGATACAGTGTAGCAAAGAGGATTTCGATAAAGCGATAGCTGAAGGAAAGAGTGTCAAGTATAGGGGATACGCCAATAAAAGGAGAGAACGTATCGCAGATAAACTGGAAGCTTCTCGGATGAGTTTTCTTGCAAAATCAGATTTGCAACCAAAATTTCGAGCAATGCTTACGAACCCCACGAAGGTCATTGAAGTCCAAATCATTGAGGTCAAAGATCCTGACTGCTGGATCAGAGAATCTAAACTGCAAAACTGTAAACCAAAGCCAGAGTCTAAGGAACAAACGTCGACCACAGGTAAACACGAATAGTTACGTCTTTCATCGTTTGTTAGACTTTTTGGAAGAATCTTGAATGCTCGACTGAATATTTCAAAACGGCGATTGCCCTTTGAAGGATAAGCCATTGGGAGGCTTACAGTTGCAAATCCGCGAGCATTGCGCCTCTGAGCAAGATTCTTGCTCTAGTTTCCGCTAGAACTTTCCGGTCAGATTCTGGTAAACCAAGATCTGCGGCCGCTAAAGCCAAAATTTTACAAACAATCGCTTGAGCGGCTTGTGCAATGTCTTCTATCGCAGCGATATCGCCGTCAAAAATGCCTTCGCAACCGCATGAAGCGGGAAAATTCAATTCTAATTCTATTCGATTTCGCTCAAAATCACAGTCTGCAATAGTAAACGGTTCTAGCCTGCATATTGCCGGTCGCACGTCATAAATTTCACACGTATTCTCTTTGAGGAAGAAGCAGCTTCCGTCTTTTTTCCTGCGAATCCACATTACGTCCATGCCGTTATGTTTCTCTAAAAAATTCCTGAAGCCTTTGGCTTCAATTAGCTTACGCTCAGAGATGTCAACATCGGGTGGCTGCAAACGGCAGCACCCTCCACAGTTTTTGCATTGGAAACCTATTGAACGTGGAAATGCCATATTTGGGGAGTGCAATGTGATAGTAAATAGAAAAAAGTAGTTTATTTAAGCCTGATGAAGATTAATTCTCGAAAGCCAGGAAAGATTAGGAGCTTCAACTGCGAAGCGTTGTTTTTGGCTAAAGCTTTCTTTTACGTCTTGATTTTTTGCATTATTTCTTCTTGCCTTTTTCGGGAAGTTGCGACCTCAATTGTTTTTTCTTAGCTTCTTTTTCTCGTTCTTTCTCTTTCTGCTGGGCATTTTGGGTATTTTTTGCTTTTCGTTTCGATACACTAGGCATAGGTTTCAGCCGTTAAGTAATGATGACGATCAATCTAAAACATTTTTCGATTAACTTGATAAAGAAAAATATTTCCTGTGGGGTTTTTTGGTTTGGCTAAAAGTTACGTCTTGGGGTTAAAAAAGAAAAAGAGTAATGCTGAGCTCTTTGCTGAGCTTAGGAGGTTTGAGTTTTGCTCTTCTTTTCTTTTTGCTTCTTTCTCTTTTCGTCTCTTTCTTTCTTAGTTAACGGTTTTTCTTTTTTAGGCATTTATGTTCACAGGAGCATAATATGCGCAGCATTGCTTTAATAATTTTCGAATGACTTCAAATTCTAATCCTCGAAATAAACAGAAATTTGGTCAGACGAAAAGGGTTCGAAAATCTTCCTTAAGATCGAAGAGCCCTTCTGTTCTTAACTGGGAAAAACTAGTGTTGCGAGTATATGCGAATGTTTAGGGCATAACATGCAACAGCAAAACTGTATTTAGCTAAGAATTTTGTGATTCTAAGCCCAAAATGCTAATAAGATTTTTGCCAACAAGACCTATTTGTCAGTTTACCAAAAATTTTTGAACTTCGAAGTACAAAACCGTAGTTGAAAACTGTTTTAAGTCAAAAAAGAGCACTAAGTGAAACAAGAACAAATTGAACTGGAGAACTTGCACTGCTTGGCGGGTCAACATTGGGACGACGCGGCGGCTACTTAGCCCAACCACGCATAAACGTCTGGTCAATCTAACCTGTTCGCGCCTAACCAAAACGTGCTTTGACTCGCAAGCACCAAAACTCCACCCTTTTTCTGAAACTGCAAACTTCTCGGGCTTAGAAAAACCGTTTAATTTTGTTTAATGCATTTGCAACGTTGAAGCAAAAACCACCAAAACCTCCTAAAAGAGGTCAAGTCTTAAATGGGTTTTTTTTTGTCGTACGAAATAAATGTGTGAAAATGAAAAAAATTAGGAGACTATGAATATTCTCTGAAAGTATGGTTGCACTTCGTGCAACGGAAGAACTGCGTCGAGGCTTCATCTCCACCCCTTGTTTGTACCTGCCAGACGTAGACAATCATGTTCCCACATTTGGGACATTCCATCCTCATAGTCGGCATAGTATCGACGTTGTCTTCTTTACCGATAACTGTAACTTGCTGCTGCAGAGTGTGCTTTATGACTTTACCACTTGCTTTGGTTTCAGTTTCCTTTTTGGCGTTTGGCTTAACATAACCACACTTATCGCAAGTGAAGCATACGCCGTTTTCGGACTTTTTTGGCACGAGACGAGAACCGCAATTTGGACAAAACTCCATAGAGAACGCCTACCTCGAATTTGTGAGAACATAGAAAACGACGCATAAAATATAAGGATACCCCTTAGAATGCTCCATAAGATTCTTGAATCTCTACTGTTAATTATGCGCAATAAAGCGAAAGAAAACCAAATGCTCTAGAATTGGATTCCCGTGAAAACTATGTCAAAACATTCCTCAGGCTACAGTGAATGGCAAACCGTTGAACACGCGTTGGCGTACTTGGCGAGAGCTGACAGACTTCCTCATCGAACTGAAGGGGAACGTGCACTGTTGGATCAAATTCCTTTGAAAGCCAAACGGATCCTAGACCTGGGCACTGGAGATGGCCGGATACTAGCGCTGGTCAAAATGATTATTCCGGAAGCTGAGGGAATTGCGTTGGATTTCTCGGAAACCATGCTTGAGCAAGCCAAAAAACGATTCAGAAATGACCCCCATGTAACAGTAATTAAGCATGACTTTAGTTTTCCACTCCCATTTTCGGAGATTGGCCGTTTCGATGTTGTTGTTTCCGCCTTGGCTATTCATCATCTTGCCGATGAACGTAAAAGGCAGCTCTACAACGAAGTGTTCGAGGTGCTTAACGATGGAGGAGTCTTTTGCAACCTTGAACACGTTTCTTCGCCAACGCAAAGTTTACACCTGCGTTTTCTAAACCAAATCGGCATGACCCTTGATAAGGAAGATCCATCAAATAAGCTGCTAGATGTTGAAACGCAGCTCAGTTGGTTAAAAGAAATTGGTTTTGTGGACGTTGACTGCAATTGGAAATGGCTTGAACTCGCTCTTATCGTTGGGTTCAAGTCAGCAAGCTTGTATCGGTCCACAAATTATTGAGACAAAAACCAGTCATTAAGTGTTCACAAAAAGTATTGGAACTAGTGGAAGCACTCAATGTGCTGAACGTATAGGTCGACGTTTTGGCAGACAGAGTCGCAGTCAACTAGATGAGCTGTTCCGTCTGAGCAGTAGACTTTTTCGCCCTTGCTCACGGACCTGTAACGTTTGCTGCAGGCTCTCAGAGTAGGACATCCGTCGCAATCTCGGGAAAGCATTTCTTGTTTCACCTCACTTTTCATTTTCAAATACTATATTACTTTTCTCCAATTTACGGTTGTTCTTCATAATCTATATAGAATATAGTGAATGCCTCTCAAAAAGAGTGTACTAAACAATTGCGCGAAAAAAATAAGAAAAAAGGGTTAGTGACTATGTTTAGATCTTCTTTTTATCGAGAACTTGCCTGAAGGTCTTTCCGCAGCACTCAAACAACCCAATAGTGAGTTCTGTTCTTTTGCCTGCTTTGTCAGGCTTACCCGCCATTTTCCAAGATTTCTTCGCAGTCTTTACTTCTTTTCCGCATTCAGGGCATTTTGCCATGTTTTTCCCTCTAATCACCGCATATGTATGGTTGAGAATAAAAGATTTTCCAATGGTTTAAAAGCTCAAGCATCGATTTTTGTTTAGACAGGTACAGTATCATGGCGTATACTGTTTGCAAGCCAAATTATACTGCCTTAATCGTTGTTTGGTGATGAACAACTGTGACCAATGAGTTCTCGATAAGACCCATGAAGCCAACGGAC
>DATJPJ010000031.1:0-3551 GCA_035506455.1 Candidatus Nanoarchaeia archaeon | reverse complement strand
CTCGATAGCGCTTTGCATTTCTTTATGCAAGAAATTTGGTTTGATTTTTTACACCCTGCCTTAATTTCTCTCGCATGTGAGGCAGTGGGAGGAGAAACTGAAAAGACAATAAACATAGGTGCTGCGATGGTGCTTTTGGCTGGCGGCGCTGATATACACGACGACATTATTGATGAGTCATCTGCAAAAGGAGCAACTCCAACAGTCTTTGGAAAATTTGGACGTGATGTTGCAGTTCTGGCTGGAGATGTTCTACTTCAAAAAGGTTTATATTTGCTTCACGAATCATGCGCCTATCTGCCAAAAGACCAAAAGAAAGAGATTCTTGAGTTGGTCAAAAATGCTTTTTTGGAAATCTGTGGAGGGGAAGCCCATGAGGCAGGCCTGAGGGGCAAAACTGATATTTCAAGGGAAGAATACTTGAACATTATTAGCCAGAAAGTTGCGGCTTCTGAAGCGGCATTAAGAATTGGAGCAATTCTTGGTGGTGGTTCGAGAAATGAGATTGAGCAACTTGGTCACTTCGGTCGAATTTACGGTATTTTGATGACAATAAGGGACGAATTTATCGATATGTATGAAAACGATGAACTGAGAAACAGGTTTGACAAGGAGTGCCTTCCTTTACCTATTATCTTAGTTTTGAAGGATAAATCCCGAAGTGAACCTATTCTCAAGTTGCTTCGGGATGACCTCTCAGAGGATAGCGTAGAAAAGATATTGGACTTGGTTATGGATGCTGAGGAAACTAATCAATTACTGGCTGACATGAATGGCTGGATTGAAAATGAAGTGACTTTGCTGTCTTCGCTAAGTCATTGCAGAGATGTCTTCAAGTTACTTCTTCAAGCGACGGTTGAGGATCTTAACCAATAGTTATTATTGGGTGAAAGCTGACTTTCAAGTCCAATACTTTCGGATTGGTCTAATTGGTTTTTCACGTTTCATTTTGTTTACCTTCTCCATTTTCATCTGTATATATGTTGTACAGTAATACTTAAAAAACTTGTGGTAGAATACAGATAATTCATGTTTTTGACACGGATTTGCATTGAGGGAAAATCGTTTGAGAAAAAAGACACATGTGATTTATGTCATCCAAAAAGTCTCATGAAAAACGATCCTGACAAAAAAAGGTGAAGAGGGTGTTTAAGCCCAATACATTCGAATTGGTCTAATTGGTTTTGTTCGTTTCATTCTCGAATGCCTTCTACTAAATTAACTGTATTGCTGTTGTACAGTTGTGCTTAAAAGATTTATGGTATGTAGTCTCGGAATCTTGTTTCTAAATACTGAATACTTATTTTTGCATGGAGCATAGCTTAAACAAGAGTACGAAGAAGATGCATTGGAAACAAGCTAGTGGAATACTTAAGCTCTTCAACGCAACTACATTGACAAACGTAGTTCTGGTTGCAAATGCATTCATTTGGTATTACTCGGTACTGATAGGGCTCCAGAATACTCTCGCGAAAACTTCTCTTTACAATCCAACATCTGTTTTCCTCATTTGGGGTGCTCACTTCTCGGGCCTTATCCTCTCTGCCCTATTGGGTTCCATAATCTCAAAGAAGATTGAACGAAGCAAGTTCCTAACTCTATGGATGATTCTAGGCGTATTCTCATCTCTACTATTGTTTTCATTGGATACTTCAAATACCGTGGCGGTCGGATTTGTAGGTTTGATGCTCGGTGTTTCATTGGGTTTAGGTATGCCCGCTTGTATGAGCTTTTTCGCGGATTCTGTGGCGATAGAGAGTAGGGGTAGAGTTGGAGGAATCACATTGCTCTTAAGTGGCCTAGGAATATTCATTTTCGCAAATTTGCCAATCCCAACATACGCCTTGCTTGGAGTATTTCTTGCTTTCTGGCGATTATCAAGCTTGCTTGTTTTCCGATATTCAAATCCAAGAATTAATGTCAAATCAAAATTGGAAGCGGCTTCTTTTCGACAACTAATACGTCAGCAATCTTTCTTAACCTACTTTGTTCCATGGGTAATGTTTTCATTAGTGAATTATTTAGTCGCTCCACTTGAGCCGAACGCTGGTCAAGCTAGCAATATTGAATTACTTGTTCAAACTGGCTTTATGGCCTTTTTTGCCGTTGCGGGCGGTTTCCTAATAGATAGAATAGGGCGAAAACGGATTGCCATTGCTGGTTTCACAATGTTGGGTTTGGCATTGGCCACTTTGGGAGTTTTTCCAATTGGCAATTACAGTCTTTTCTTTAGTGCAATGCTTGAAGGAACTGCTTGGGGATTACTGCTTAATTTATTTATTATAACATTGTGGGGCGATTTAGGTGGCTACGTATCGAGCGACAAAATCTACGCTTTAGGAGTTATGCCCTTTTTCTTGTCCAAGTTTCTTGATCTCACCCTGGGTCAAAATATTGCTAGTGCTATTCCGAAAACTGCGCTTTTTCCGTTCACGGCGTTTTTCTTGTTTTTGGCAGTTCTTCCCCTTTTCTATGCTCCTGAGACTTTACCTGAAAAGGTAATGAAGGATAGAGATCTCAAGAGTTACGTTGAGAAAGCCATGAAGAAGATGCAAACTGAGACTGATGAAAAAGCGCCGAGTGTTGAGTCATTAGGATGCAACGTTGAGTTTCAAGTAAACCCTGAAGAAAATGATAAAGAGCAGGAAGAAGCGGAGAAACTGGCGGAAAAATACTATTAAGTAACAATGCGTTTACGCTTAAGGCATGTTCTTCCACGTCATCCTAACCACAGAATGCAACCTGCAGTGCAGGTACTGTTTTGGCGAGACCATGGATGATTTTGATGAGGACTTCGGGGACTTTGAACTCGACTATTCTCTTCCTAAGAAAGCCGATTACGACTTTGCTTATCTAGATCGTTTCTGCAGAAAAGATCCGGATTGCATCGTTACTTTTTACGGCGGCGAACCTCTTCTTAATATGGACGGACTCAAGAAGATCATGAACGGCGTTGCTGCGAAGCACTTCATGATACAAACAAATGGTCAGCTTCTCGATCGTCTCGAGGCGAAATACGTAAACCGATTCCATACAATCTTAGTCTCAATAGACGGCGATGAAGCTCTTACAGACCATTACCGGGGCAAAGGCACTTACCGAAAAGTCATCAACAATGTGAAGCTTATAAAAAAGAATGGCTATCGAGGCGAACTTATCGCACGCGTGACCGTCATGGAGCAAACGGATATTTACAAACAGATTACTTGGCTTCTAAACAACGACGAATTCGCTTTTTCCAGCATACATTGGCAACTAAACGCTGGCTTTTGGGGAAACGACCATAGAAGACGAGATTTCAAACGATGGAGTACAGAAAGCTATATCCCAGGAGTGGATAAACTTGCTCGGTTCTGGGTTGACCAGATGGAACAGAAGGGACAAGTTGTGCGCCTTTATCCTTTGCTGGGCATCGCGAGTTCGCTGCTTCTAGATCGTGCTCCAAGCTTGATGAGATGCGGCGGGGGCTGGATAAACTATGCAATCCAAACCGATGGCTACATAATCCCTTGCCCGACAATGTGGGGGATGAAAAAGTTCTACGTCGGGCA
>DATJPJ010000030.1:0-3415 GCA_035506455.1 Candidatus Nanoarchaeia archaeon | reverse complement strand
CGGTTTTTGCGCAAGTTGAGCAGGCGATGCAGCCAGCCAAAGGTTCTGTCCCAATCTGGAAGATGTGTGTTTCTATTCCTTCAGCGTTTAGTGTCTTTGCAACTTCTTCAAGAGCAGTATAAGTGCAACCATTTGCATGAGGGCTGCCATTTACTAATATAACCTTCATGTTTTTTGTCTCCTTCATTTTTCTCATACTTGTTGCCTGCTATTAAAGATCTGTCCTCTTTTTCCACTGAACCCAAACGGCAACCTCGGCGATTGCAATCTTTGAAGTGCACCCAAATGTCTCATGCTGGTTTTTTGTAATTTGGCAGTAATTTGGTACAGAATTGAGTAAGAAACGGAGAAATCGATTAATAATCTCTCCGCCCAAAAAAGATCAAAAGGCAGAACGATGAAGGAAAAGATAAAATGAGTCGAACACATGTCTACGCGTTAAACCTAACTAAGATAGAGGGAAAAGGAGACTTTTCTTGTCCGAAGTGTGGAAACGAAATGTCACCTGATGATGAATCCGAGGAGAATTACTCCATTCAGGAGCCAAAAGTTAATAGTTTCGGCTTAAAGGAGCTGTTGATTCGATGCAACAAGTGTGCAAGCGTCATTCGCCTGACGGGATTCTCTCTTCTACAGAAAATCGCAAACGTGGATCAAGAAAAAATTTGAGAGCAAAAAGAAGTCGAACTTTTGTTACATTAATCACAGTGCAGTCCATCATTGCGGTCGAAGAAAGATGGAATATCTGAATTTTTTAGAAAAATCGCACACCTTTCATTTGATCGCATGCAAATTGCGACCGATGACATTACAGTAGGTTTCTAATTACAACTCTTCGTTTGCGCCCTGCATTTGGAAAAACGTATGACAAACTAGACCATAGTATTTTTTTACAACACGAACACATTATCTTGCATGCCAGCGGATAAGACAAAGAAACAAAACTCATCTAGCTACCCTGAAGTCATAACGCATCTGCCTGAAGCCGAATTCCCCATCAAAGGCGGGAGGGCATGGATCTCGCAATCAGAGACTCATCAAATAGTTTTCTTCGAGTTTGCCGCCAGTCTAAATCTGCCTAAGCACAGCCATAATTACCCTCAGTGGGGTATTGTTATAGAGGGCAAGATGGAGTTGACGGTCGATGGAAAATCTACCGTTTATCAAAAGGGTGATGAGTATCTTGTATCTATTGGCGCAGTACATTGTGCAAGATTTCTTGAGAAAAGCCGCGTTATGGATTTCTTCTCTGAGAAAAGCAGGTACAAATCCAAGTCTTCGTCAATATAATTGCTTAACAAATGGGCTTTAGGCTGAAAACTGCAAAGTAACAAGAATCAAAATCTGTTTGATTACATTTTTAAGTTCAAAGCATTTGACAAAATCGCGTTATTTGTAAACTTGATTTAAAAAGTTATGAAGATGTGTAACAAATCCTTTTGTATTTTTATGCAATATTTGAAGTTGCTACAAACATATGAATGCATCAATTAGTTCAAGATGAGTAATTTGCTTAATTGTGTATGCAAACGTGATAAGCGCAAATGCGACAGTTTGGTTTTGCGTGGTTAGGTCTTGGATAGGCGCGAGGCAGTCCAAGTTCTTCGAGAGATTTGTGAGTGTATTCCAGACGAGTCTGCTGTCAGCTACGTATTTTTGGAGCAATCGAAAACCGCCTTGAATTCAAGGGAAAAGACGTATGACCTTCATATTAGAATGCAAATTGAAGAGATTACAAGAAAAAACATCGAGTCTGTTATAAGAAAACGTGGACTGTTAAACACGGTGTCGAATGGAGACTTTGTGGTCTCAGCCATAAAATCGCCCGCAGAAATAGTTGTCTAATTGCTATAGCAGCAAATAATAGGTGACAGATCTCGCTAGAGAAGGGTAACTCTATTCGTTGTTTTGCTTCGAGTTAGCTCACTTTTTGGAATAATCGATTTTCAAAGCATTCGCTTTCTTGATGATTGAAAAAGAAAATGTTGAATGGAAGCTTATGCCAGGCCTAGTGTTTTAACTTTCAGGCTTATTTCATCGGCTAACTGATCGCGAGTTTTGCCAACGGTCGAAATCCCCAAGTTGTGAGCTGTTTCTAGAAGAATTTCGTCCTTGGTCTTTATCGATTGAGTTGGAGATATTGTGGCAGCAGGTATTGTTGTACTTGCAGGGGCGTTAAAGGTTGAAGTTGCCGCATTTTCAAATTCTTTTTGTGCTTTGCTAAATTCGCCTTTGGCTCTTCCAAATGCTCGCGCGAACTCGGGAATCTTCGCTGGACCCCACATGATGATGACTATGGCAACGACACCGATGATTAACCATTCCCAACCTTCTAACATTTTTGTTTTTCTTCCGTGGACTCTATGAATTCTAGAGGTTTTTTGTGGACTTAAATCAGTTTGTTGTTGCTTAGGCACAGTCACACAATTATAAATTATAAGCTTAAGTTCAACCAAGTAGTGGAGGTTTTTTGTTTTTGTCTGATGAAAAAAAGGAGCCTAATCAGTCTAGACGTCAATTCATAAAATACGGTGTTGCAGGCGCGGTAGGTTTTGGTCTCGCTTCGGCCGTTGAGGTCCCCATTCTTAGCAATGCACTTCAAAGTGACAACAACACCGTTAACCAACAAAAAACCCAAATCAGCGATTTAAATGGTCAAGTTAGTAACTTAAAATCACAAAATAGTGACCTGCAAAACCAATTAACAAACGCTCAACAATTGCAAGGTTTCCTAACTCTAAATCCCAACGAGCAAGTAGAGGTTGAAGCTATTGTTGAGGCGATGATCCCTAGCGATAGTTCTGGACCGGGCGCAAAAGAGGCAGGCGTAATTTATTTCATTGATCACCAATTGGCTGGCAGTTATGGAAAAGCTGGCAACATGTTTATGCAGGGACCTTTCGTTCATCCCCAAACGGGATCCCTATCTGTTGGCGGCATAACTTATTCGGGTGGCACAATAATGCCCAGACTTCAAGCTGGCACAGCCTACCAGTATCCTTTTAATCCGCGCGAATTCTGGCGTCAAGGCCTGATGTCGTTGCAAACTTACTGCAACGCTGCGTATGGTGGAAACTTTGAAAATTTGTCTTCATCTCAACAGACACAGGTTCTTCAAGATCTATTTGACAACAGCGCTACCAACACAAACTTGCAGACTGCCTTCACGGCGCCTAATGCAGCAGAATTCTTCAATGAAATACACGATATGACAACAGCAGGATTTTGGACTGACCCACTATTGGGAGGAAACCAAGGCATGGTTGGTTGGACACTTTTGGCTTTCAACGCCAACTATTGGGGTGATGACATCGGCTTAGGACCGGCTAAACTAATGACGGCGGGAACTCCCACGCGGCTAACACCAAAAAGCCTTAGCCAACTCCAAGCAGAAGGCGGAGGAATGTAAATGTCA
>DATJPJ010000029.1:0-3844 GCA_035506455.1 Candidatus Nanoarchaeia archaeon | reverse complement strand
AAAGCATCTCCTTTGCCTTTGCCATCTTGAAAGATAACTTCTGCCCCATATGTCTTAGCGACTTCCACTGTCTTGTCCTTGCTATGGCCATCTATCACTATGATGTGTTGTGCATGTATGTGTTCTGAAATTTCTAATATTGTGGCGCCTACGCCCTCTTCTTCATTAAGAGCAGCCACCAAAACCACGGTCGGTCGCGTTGGTTCAAAAAGCTGTCCTGTGGCTCGTGATCCTTTAGCGCATATGCTTATCGACATTTCTTCAGTTGTAAAAGAAGTCGTACAAACTGCTCCTTGTGACTAGCTAAATGTTGTCCTGATCTCTGGTTGGCCTATGGAAACAACTCGCGAGAAGTTGTTTAGCTCAATCCGTCTGTTCTTAGTTCAATACGGCATTTTGCCTATTGCTTGGTTTTCGGTGTATATCTATCGAGCCAATCATTAATAGACACCATCCGGCAGTCCAAATGATAGCTGCAAACGGTAGAAGTAAGGTCCTCCATATTTTACTACGTCTATGCACTTCATTCCCTCGAAAATCAATACTTTCAAAGATGAGATAAAACTTTTTGAGAAATGTGCTTAACTAATTAGTTAACTACTCTTCGCACGAGCTCTGATCAAAATAATTGCCATCAAAATCACTCTTTTCGCAAGAGAATATCTGCTCTCTGACCACCGCACAGGACAGAATCTCTGTTTTACGAAGCTTTATTATGGTTTGGAAGAATCTTTGAATACGCTAGGTGCAATATCTTGAAATTTGGAACATTTACAATCGAACCAAAGAAAGCAGAGGGCTTCGATTTTCATCTTCTGCGAGTAAAAACCGAGATGGGCACGAGGATTAAACCTCAGGCGGATATGTGCAGTAACATCGCAGTTTTCGGAGACAATGTGGCTATTAACGAACACCCAGACTGGATCAGCGAGTCGGATCTTGGACCAGCCAAAATTGGAAATAACAACTACAATATCTACTGGAACATCGTTTGCGCAACTCAGCCTGAACACCGCGCCGAACAGTTGAATTATATGGAAGCAGTTGACAGGCAGTCGCAAGGTGTATGGCCTAATAGCCAATACTTCGCAGAGCATGGCCACTGCACGTGTTCCAGGTGCAAGGAACGCTGGAGGAAAAGTGAGTTAGGTTGGATTGAGTGGCGTCGAAAAGAAGTTACAGACTATATCGCACAGATTCGCGAGCGAACCAAGAAAGAGTTAGTCTTGTGCATACAACCTGACCCAGTCACAAGCTTAGAGCGCTATGGCGTCGACTTCGATGATCTTGCTAGTTGCTGCGATGCCTTTAACGTTGTCATGTTCCATCAAAACTATGCTACACCGTGGTATTTTGAAATGCTTACTCGATCCTTCAAGAAACTGCTAAAGAAACCCTTCTACATCAGCCTTTACGTCTATGGTCCAGGCGACACTCCAAATAGCGTCCCCACCCCTTCAGACCTACTGACGGTTACCGCGAGATGCGCCCGAGCTGGAGCCGACGGTTTCCTATACCTCACAGAAAAAGCGAGCCAGATCGCCGATTTCCAAAAAGCAGTCTCCGAAAAGAAAGATTTACGCGAGAGGCTACGAACCTATGGCGGTAAACCCGTCCAAGAAGTGCTTGATAGGGTAGATGACTGGCAAAGGATCCTGAATTAATCTCTCACAACATGAACTAAGGACGAGAGGAAGCTCTATGACACAGATGATTCACAAAAAGTGCCAAAAATTCGACAGGACACTTGTTTAAACCTGAGTTTCCGCCTTAACTTCAAAAAGTTTTAAACACTAGCCAACCATGAAAATAGAATGTAAGTATTCCAGGTTGAGTATGTTTGACTTCCAGCTATCATTACATGCAGCTTCCACGCGAAGTTATAGTTGGAAACGGCACTTTATCATGTATACCTGAAGTTGTTAAAAGACTCAACGTAAAGGGACCAGCTCTGATAATTGCTGGAAAGAGAAGCTGCGAGCTCGCTGGCCGCACAGTCCAAGATCTCCTCACCCAAATGGGGATAACGGTAGAAACCCTTCTTGTAGAAACCGCCTCGTTTCGCGAAGTCTTGAAAATTGAAGAAAACATCGCGAAGTTAAAACCCAAAATTCTTTTCGGCGTAGGCGGAGGCACTAAAATTGACGCCGCAAAACTTAGCAGCGGTCACCAAGGCATCCCCTTCATCAGCGTGCCGACTACTCTAAGTCACGACGGCATCGCAAGTCCATTGGCCAGCATCAAAGGTTTTGGGAAACCCTATAGCGCCATGTCGCAAGCTCCATTGGCAATAATAGCTGACACAAAAATTATCGCCCAAGCTCCATGGCGCTTCGTTGTCAGCGGATGCGGAGACGTAATTGCAAAGTTTACTGCCGTAAAAGATTGGCGTCTAGCTCACGATGAAAAAGGTGAGTACTATGGTGAATACTCAGCCAGCTTGGCTCTAATGAGCGCCCAGCTTGTAGAAGAAAACGCATACCTTATTCAGGAAGGCAACGAGGAAGGGACACGCATACTGCTCGAAGCGCTGATAAGTTGTGGCGTGGCCATGAGCATAGCAGGCAGCAGCCGCCCCTGCAGTGGATCTGAGCATCTGTTCAGTCACGCATTGGACATGGTTAACTCGGGAGACGCATTACATGGAGAACAGTGCGGAGTGGGCTCGATCTTGATGACATACCTGTACGGCGAAGACTGGGAATCAATACGAAACACTCTCAAACAACTGGGCGCACCAACAACTGCTGCTGAGCTAGGGGTCAAAGATAAAGAAATAATCAAAGCTCTTGAATTGGCAGTTACCATTAGACCCGACAGGTTTACCATCCTGCAGAAGCTGAACTTGGACCGGGGAGCATGTGAAAAAGCAGCAAAAGCGACTGAAGTAATCAGTTAAACGTTTTAAGAAGAAGATGAAGAAAGAAAAAGTGTCTTCAGCACTTAACTTTTAGGTTCTGTTTCAACGGATTCCGCAGGTTTCTCTTCCGGTGCGGTCTTCTCTTCAGCTGGAAGTTGTGCTTCGACAGGTTTTACTTCTTCTGGTTTTGGTGGCTTAGGAGGTGCTTTGATAGTTTCGACGAATTTTGTTTCTTCCAAGTCAGGGAAGAACTTTTGAACGTCTAATGCTATGCCTCGCTTGGCGACCTGGATGCCTTCCATATAGAAGGTTTCCTCGGGCATGTTTATCATTAAAGCTTTTTCTTGTATCTTGAATTCAAATTTGCCCTCTTCAGTAACAGGGATACGGCGGTGTATTAGTGCACCGATTTTCTCCTCAGGCGTTTCAAGCTTCTTTGTCACCGTGATGTCATAGACCAGTGTCTTACCTGCCAGTGGAGGATTAAAATCCAGAAGCGCACGACCTGCACCCACGCTGCGTATGATGGCGTTCTTGCCGCCGAATTCGATTCGCATGCCCAGCTGCGGATTTATGCCTTTCTCAGCAAGTTTTTTAAGATGAACTTGCTTGACCTTCTCAGGATCTCTTGGTCCAAAGGCTTTTTCAGGCGAGACCTCAACGGTTGCAGGTTTGCCCGTTTCAGTCTCAATCAAGAATTCATCGAGGGGTTTCAGAACCCAGCCTTCTCCGATTACAATGAGTCGGGGTTCAAAGATTTCGCCTTCCTTCTGAAGGTGCTCTTTTTTTGCTGTTTCTTCGTTTGTTGTATCGAAAACTTCGTTTGTTTCCTTCACTTTAGCGGTGAGGGTAAGTAGTATGAAGTCTCCCTTTTGAAGTGCCATAACGGTTCACTCTTTAACTGCGTTTCGAAACTAAGTTTAAGCGGCAAATATTAACCTTTCAGTTGCGCTATAGGAGCGTTCTCATGTTTGAACCCGTTTT
>DATJPJ010000028.1:0-3820 GCA_035506455.1 Candidatus Nanoarchaeia archaeon | reverse complement strand
TCTGATTCGAAGATTTTTGTAGCGGTCAAATGGTAAACGGATAAGTTTATTTCGTTAAACAAAACGAAAACAATCTCATCAAGGCTATCCTTGTCCAGCAGGAAATCCTTAACTGCTTTCAATGCAACTCGACTTGCTTCTTCAATAGGGTAGCCATATGCCCCGGAGCTTATGGATGGAAAAGAAATTGTCTTTAGCCCGGCTTGAATGGCTAATTGCAAGGAGTTCAGATATGCTTGCCTGAGCTGTTCGGGTTCGCCGTTTTTTCCGCCTCTCCAAATTGGACCGACGGTGTGGATAACTCGTTTTGCTTTAAGATTTCCCGCAGTTGTTATGACTGCTTGTCCCGTAGGAAGGCCGTCAGGATATTGGGTATTGCGAATTTTTTTGCATTCTTCTAGAATGGACGGTCCGCCCTTTTTGTGAATGGCTCCGTCCACTCCGCCTCCACCCATAAGTGTTTGGTTTGCAGCGTTCACTATGGCGTCAGTTGTCATTTCGGTGATGTCACCTTTAATAAATCGAACTGAGGCATTGGCGAATTGGAATTTGTACATAGTGGTTATTCCCTTATCAGTGAATAGAAGATATTATTTGCCATAAAGCTGACCCGAAGAACCATGCTCCAAAGCCTACGAGGACTGCGACGCAGAAAAACAAAATGGCTTTGTGGACTACTGGTGTCCAGAATCTGTGAGATTTGAATATTACAAATGCGACTGCTGTGTACCAGACCAAGTCACAGCTCCAGTGAAGTCCGGCGAAGATTGAGAAGCCAATTAAGCCAAATATTTTGGCGTTGAGGATGAGTGCAGTGCCTATTGTTAGCCACCATAGGATGAACGCCGGGTTAGCCGCTGTTGTGCGTATGCCTGCAAAGAGGGACTCTTGCCTGGATCCTGTGTATTTTGGGTCTGCTTTGTTTCGGTTCCTGTATGTCTGTACGCCAAGCAGAATCATGAGCAGGCCGCCGACAACTCCTATGCCTGTCTGAATATACCATGGGATGACGAATTCGCTTAGTAATAAGAAAATTAGAAACATTAGCGGGAATTCCACGAATGCATGACCAAGAGCGATTAGGACGCCCGCGGTTTTTCGTTTTGAGGCTTTCTCGATAGTTACTGCAAAAAGCGGTCCGGGCAGAAGCACGCCTGAGAGGCTGATGATTGCAACCGAGGCCAAGAAAACGTAGAAGTTAGCTATTAGCGCTATCAGCAATCACCATCCATAAACGCATCTTTAAGCCGCCTCAAAAATGTTATCTAAGGTTGCTCTATTTTCCGCCAAGCTTCTCTCGCATCACCGCGACAACTTCGGAGCTGTCTTTTGTGGCTGCATAGGCTTCCAAAAGCATGGAGTTCAGCTCGAAGAAGGTGTGCCCCCATGAAAAAATCGATAGCACCCGTTGAGCTTCGTCCTTAAACCCTCCAATGTACAAGGCGCCTGCTAGCGCTTCTGCAGTGCTTAACTTAGTTGCTTTTGCGTAGTTAGTTGGGTTTCCGGCAAGCAACACGGGCAAACAACGTGAGGTTCCCCGTACATGGTGTGAAAGCACTTTTTCTGCGTGTTCCCAGCTGCAATCTAACGCCACTAGTCCAGCCTCTGCCACGCGTTCACGGTCTGCGGGCGAAAAAGCAATCTCCGAAAACGGATTAAGCACTATGGCTCGTTTGGGCAGGAACCGGGTTTGTTTAACTATTCGAGCCATTCCATGGCGCTTAAGTTTAAGGCCCGTGCATCGTTTCGGGTCACATTGATTTGCATGGTAAATAGAAATGTTAATGTTAAGTGCTCTTTCCACCGTTTCGCACCTTTAGATGACTCATAGGGTCGTTTAGCACGTCAGGAATGTAGTCTAGCAAATCTGTTGCCACCATATGAAAACCAATGTTCGCAGCAACAAAATCACCGGCTGCGCCGTTGACGAAGGCACCTGCGGAAGCTGCCTCAAAGGCATTTGTCTTTTGCGCTAGAAAACCTCCAACGATGCCTGAAAGAACATCCCCTGTTCCGCCAACGGTCATGCCGGGATTGTGCGCGAAGTTTAGCTTTACTTGTGAACCGTCAGAGATTATGTCCACTGCGCCTTTGAGCAGGATGACCGCACCTAGCTCTTGGGCTGTCTGCTTCACACATTTTATGCGCTCAGAAACATCATCTGGCAATCGTTTACCAGTCAAAATTGCATATTCTCCTGAATGTGGTGTTAGGACAAACGGTACTTTGAGTTTTCGTTTGAATTCGGCAAAAGCCTTTAGGCCGTCAGCATCCAAGAGCAGCCCCCTGCCTTCCTCCTCTATAGTCTTTACAAAGAGTTTGACGAATTGTTTGGTTTCTTCACGTAGCCCCAATCCTGGACCCATAACAACCGCGTCCACCGCTCGTAAATACGGTTTTAAGGCGTCAACATTACCTGGGTTAAGGTAGTCTCCTTCTAACTTAATAGAAATTAAGTCAGGGGATAGTGAAGCGATGTCATGCGCCGTTTTCTCGGGGGAAGCTGTGTAAGCAAGATCAACACCAGTGCGTAGAGCTGCCATTGACATCAAAACGGGAGCGCCGGAGTATACTTCGCTGCCGCCCACCAGAAGGATTTTTCCTGAGTCGCCTTTATGGGCAGAAGATTTTCGCATTTTAGTTATTAACTGGACGTCGCCTGGACCTACGTAAGTACCTATCTCATGAGGTAAACCTATTTCTGCAACCACAAGCTTTCCGATGTAACTTTTAGATTTCTTAAACCCAGATTTTTCCTGGTAAAAAGTAATGGTGAGATCCGCCTTTACGGCCTCGCCTAGTACTTCCCCTGTATCTGAGTCAATGCCCGTTGGAATATCAACAGCAACCTTGAACGCTTTCATGCCATTAATGAGCGCCACTAAGTTTGAAACAGGAGGTCTAA
Source organism: Candidatus Nanoarchaeia archaeon (assembly GCA_035506455.1). Taxonomy (GTDB): domain Archaea; phylum Thermoproteota; class Bathyarchaeia; order Bathyarchaeales; family Bathycorpusculaceae; genus JADGNF01. The sequence continues at coordinate 915 of DATJPJ010000028.1, read as the reverse complement.
GCTTTCCTTTGGTTCCAGTTCCCAAAAGAGCATCTACTACAACATCTGCTTCAAGATCAGAAACTTCACCCGCATCGTTAATCTCTCGAATTTCGATATTGGCATTAAAAGGTTGAAGAGCTAACCAGTTTCGCTTTGCCGACTCATGATTAATGTCTTTAATGTGACCAGCGACGACAACGGTCACCTTGCCGAATCCTAATGAAAGTAAGTGCCTTGCGGCCACGAATCCATCTCCTCCATTTCCGCCTAATCCGCAGAAAATCGCAATGTGCTGATCTTTTTCGAAACGGTCGGCAATTTCTTGGGCGACGCTGCGCCCGGCGTTTTCCATTAATTGCAAGAGGGAAATACCAAAATATTCTGCGTTGATTTCTAGCGCTCGCATTAACCTGCTCGATATGGTCTCGGACTGCACATTAAGTCGCCAATTAACTTATGCGTCGTTTTGGGAGATAAGTATATCCTTGAATCTAATGCTTGCTATTCGTAAACTAACGAGAAAGTAGTTTGTTGACTACTTAGTTTTTGGCCGCTGGTTCTTACCCTTGTATTCGTGTGAAATTATCATAGTGGACGACACGAGCACATTAGGTATGCTTCTAACATGATCCGAAACAAAGTCTTCCAAGGAATCCAAGTCTTTTGCCAGTATCTTAGCAACTACATCATATTCTCCAAAAATTACGTCCGCCTGGATAACTTCTTCCATTTCGATGAGTTTTTGAGCAACTTCGCGCTCCGTGCCTGAACTAACTTTAAACAATACATATGCTAAGACTGATGACATGTTCCGTCCGCCGTTAACGTTAAATGGTGTAACAGCTTAATTACCTTTCCATCTTGAGCCCCTTGCTCGTAAAAAACTTTATCCACAACCAACCACACACTATCATATGCTCGCAGCCTCCTTGG
>DATJPJ010000027.1:0-4222 GCA_035506455.1 Candidatus Nanoarchaeia archaeon | reverse complement strand
TGCTGCGCTTTTAGCATGCCTTCCAAGATTTGCTTGGGCGGGTCCCATTGAGGCAGCTTCATTTCATCCCAAGTTATTTGCAAGTCGACGTTTTGGGCTCTCCAACAAAAAAGGCATTGCTGTGTACAGTTGAAAAGGGAGGGCGACATCTGAATGCACTGGTGGGAATTTATTCCGTAGAACTTTTGTTTGTAGCATGATCTTCCACTTGTTAGTGCTTCGTAGAACCATTTGCACCTTTTTACTCCGGAATGGTTGCCTACTCGGTGGTACTTGTGCTTTTTTAGCGCATTAACAAGTGGGGTTGGAACGAGATTGTCCAAAGTTCACGTGTCCTAATTCTGATTTGTGATTATTTAGTCGCCGTCGATCTATAAAACCGTCTTGCCCTTTGTAGTCTAATTCGGTTGTTGCGAGCATCACCAGAATGCTTGTTTAAAAATTATTTTATTTGGGGGCAGACTGTGCATCATCAAGAAAGCCGCCAGTTATGATCATCCATTAAAGGCAAAGTTTAAAATGTTCTCCAATAGTAAATGTTCAACCTCAAAGAGTAAACTTGACTGCATAAAGGAGTCTACGGGTTTGAAACAAAAAGCCATCACAATCGCTCTCTTATTCATTATGAGCAGCGCTATTCTATTTACGTTCAATTCACAGGTGTCCGGGCAATCTATTGGATTGTACATTTATGAAGTTACTCCCCAAAACTCGTACGCGCAAATCCAAAACTGCACGGTTCACCAACCCATATCGCTGATCGCTACTATTGGCACAGTGAACGGCACGTATCAAGTGTACTTTGATAAACAACTCGTCGACACTGGAATTTCCCAGGTTCACTTCGTAGATTCAAACTTCACTGTTCCTGAACTTCCGGATAACACTTACAACATCACATTGGTTGATGTGAGTGCAGACCTAAACACAACCTATAGTTTTCCAATATTGACTCAGTATTTGATTACTCCTGAAGTTCCATCCGCACCTGCTCAGTTGCAAGAAGGAAGCTCCGTTACGTTCAATGTAACAATAGTCGGTGGTGACGCAAGCGCAACCTATGGTTCCGCTGTCACAGTCGTGTTGCCTTCACCATTGGGCTCAAACTTTACAAAGACAATCTCCATGACCACCTCCGCTTTGGGATCGGCGCAGGCGCAGGTTAGTTTTCCGGATTCGACCTTTTCTCCGGCTGGTTCAAGCACCTTGTATGCTGGGAACTATAACGTGTACTTCAACATGACTCAGAATTTGGCGCAGAGTCAATTTGCTGTTGGCTTCACAGATCTTACGACGTACCATAGAGGCGACACTGTAAAGATTCGAGCTGTAGGATATTCTCCAGGGCAGGCATCGATAGTGTCGCTTAACTTTAACAATGGAATTATCTTCACTGAAACTGATACGGCTTCAGATCAAGGTATCATAACGACTTCGTATTCTATTCCTCTAACGGCTCAGATAGGTCAATACACCTTTACGATTACTCCCCAGACTTCTCCTTCGAAAGCTGTCGCGGACGTTCAAGCTTTTCAAGTTCCTGGTTACTCAGTTACTTTCAACACTGTTAACTTGGCGGGGGAACCAGTGGCTGGGGTCATACTTCAAGCTCTTGACCAAGCCGCAAACCAAACCTACTCTAACACCACTGACTACTATGGTGCAACTACCATAAACCTTGAAAAAGGCTCGGCGACGGTTGACGCATTTTATAATCAGGTTAACATCGGTGAAATCACTCCCACTATCTCGGGAAATGGGACGTTCACCATAACTTGTCAATTAACTGACCTCACCATCAAAGTGCAGGACAAGAACGGCGTTGCAATTCCCTTTGTCGATCTAAACATGACTTACCAGTACTTGGCAGCCAATACCACACAAACTGGCAATGCTTATGGTCAAACCGACCTTAATGGGCTCTTTACGTTCAACTCCACTTTTACCAAAATAACTTACACTATTGAAGCTTCAAAATATGGCGAAGTTTTCAACACAGGCAATGACACCATCAGCAACTTGGCTGCGGTTCCCAGGTCAGAATTCAATATTCTATGCCCCGATAAGACCTTAAGCTTGAACATAGTCGACTACAACTTTGCAGCTATTCCTAACGCGCGCATTACACTAGTGGAGCAAGCGAGTGGGATATTCTACAGCGTTACTTCTGATGGCAACGGCGCTGCGCAGGTTACGGTTACTTTCGGACAGTATAACGTGAACGTTTATTCTGAGAGCAATGTCCTTCTCAACTCCACCGTAATCACTGTCACAAGTGATGCACAGGCTTCCGTCCGCTGTATTCTATATAAGCTCCCCGTTTCCGTAAAAGTAGTGGACTATTTCGGAAATCCGGTCTCTAACATTGTTGTTGAGCTTACTCGGACCGGCGCTCAAACAGTAACAGCTACTACTGGAAGCAATGGCATGGCAACATTCAGTAACATCGTAGGCGGTAGCGTGGAAATAGTTGCATATCAGTCAGGAAATCAGAATAACTTTGTAGCCACGAACTTACAAATAAACTCTCCCACGACTGTAACGCTGTCTATGAGCAAGTATGTTGTTTTGGCCGGCTCTCTCGTTGGTACAAGTGCCCTTGCCGCCGTGATTCTGCTCGTAATCGTGATTGTGCTGCTGATACTTGCCGAAATTTACAAGCTAACTGGCTTCAGACTACCGCGAAGATCTAAAGTTGGGTCTTAGAATCCGAGGCCACAAGCAATAAACTTTATATTTCCACCATGGGATATGCGTATCAATCAGATGCAACACAAGATTCTAATGAGACTTGAGGTGTGAATCCATTGGCTCAAGCAAAAGCTTGTTCTCCAAACTGTCAATCCTTTAAATGCAGCCAAAACTCCGTGTTTTACCGCCGAGACGGTGTTATGTGCCGTCAAACTGAAGAAGTCTGCAGTGTCGCTAAGTGCCAATATTCTTTATGCATGAAACGACGCATGCTTCCGCAGGGAATCTGCGGTGAGACCGTGCGCCGTCAAACAGTGGAACATGATTTCGAAGACGATTTTAATGAACCTGTGAGGCTAAAAGGAAAAGCGCTTCGTAAGTTTGGGGATAGAGAAATCTATTAAGTAAACAAGAAACCTGCCAAAAAAGGAAATGAACCTTTCGCCTCCGTTTGGAGGCGTGTTTCTTTCATCTATTTTGCTTGGATACGTTTGACGACTGGCGGCTTGACTTTTTTGAGAATTCGGTAGCCGCATATGATGCATTTTGTTTCGCCGCCGCGGAGTTCCAGCTCCTCAGAGGGGACTCTTGCGCCGCAGCGCATGCATTCGTAAACAATTCCTGATTTTTCCATGAAACATCCTCTTTGTACAGAGGAAACGTTTTTTGCTTTTAAACGTTTTCAATTTAGATTGGCTTAGTGAAAGGCGATTATGAGGAAAAGGCTTAGAGACAAGCTTAGCCCCGGGGTTGTAGTTGCTGATGGCTCAGTTGGTATTTACAACTCGTTTGACATTGTTGGCGATATAGCTATAATCAAATTGCCTAGTCCCTCTTCGGAAAATGCCCGTGAGGTCGCTGATGCTATATTGAATTGTAACCGTGGCGTGAAAACTGTTTTGGTTCAGACATCTAAGGTTGGTGGTGATTATCGGCTTCGCAGATTAACTTGCGTTGGGGGCGAGGACAAAACGCGGACCGTTCACAAGGAGCATGGCTGCACTTTTGCTGTTGATGTCGAGAAGTGTTATTTTTCGCCGCGGCTTTCTGGCGAACGTTTGCGTGTTGCTAAGCTTGTGCTGCCGGGCGAGATTGTGGTGAATATGTTTGCGGGGGTTGGTTGTTTTTCGATCCTCATCGCTAAACGTGTTCCTACTGCGAAGGTTTACTCTATAGACATTAATCCTGAAGCTTTTGGGTTCATGAATGAGAATGTTGTTGCAAACGGCTTGGTAGGGCGGGTGTTTCCTTTGTTGGGGGATGCTAAGGCTCAAATTGAAATTGGGCTTTGTGGTGTGGCTGATCGTGTTTTGATGCCTTTGCCTGAAAAAGCGATCGAGTATTTGCCTTGTGCTGTTGGTGCTCTCAAGTCTTCGGGTGGTTGGTTGCATGTCCACGTTTTTGAGCATGTTGGGAAAACTGAAGTTGCTGTTGATAAGGCTAAGGCGAGGATTGCTGATGCGTTGGGTTCTTTGGGTGTGGCTTTCGAGTTTGGGGGGGCTCGGGAAGTGCGTAGTATTGGTCCGAATTG
>DATJPJ010000026.1:0-2888 GCA_035506455.1 Candidatus Nanoarchaeia archaeon | reverse complement strand
TGACCAAAAAGGTTGAGAAACCCGAAGATCGAATTCCTTGGAGCAAGGAAGCCAACAAAGAACTGTCAAAAGTTGAAAAAGAAGTCTTTTTGGCCGGGAACTACAAAGCCTTTCTTCTGTTTATGGACGAGTGTCGACTTTGCGCCAAATGCGTCGGTAATAGAGCGGAGTGTCGAAATCCAAATCAAGCTCGACCAAGCCCCGAATCGTTAGCTGTAGACGTGTTTGGGACGGTGAGAAAACAAGGGTATCCTATAGAAGTCCTGTCAGATTACGACAAAGTCATGAATAGATACGCTTTCCTGATGATCGAATAACTCGACGAAACTGTCAATGATTTTGGAATACATTAATTTACTAAATGCTGAGGCATCATTGTAGACTGGAGAGCTAGACCAGATGTAGTTTAACAGGAAACTACCCATCCTGAATCAAGCTGCAAGAAGCCGTTTCCGGTTCGTGTTGTTTAAATACAAGTGTTTGAATTCTAACTGTGCAAGAGGATATTTAAGAATGGGTTCAAAATCACCTCGTGGCGAATTTGCCGCCCGAAAACTCGAGAAGAAACGTGGAAACTTCCGCTGGAGTGACAGGTACTACAACCGTCGCCAACTCATGCTAGACGAAAAAGTGGATCCCCTTCAAGGGGCACCCCAGGCACGGGGAATTGTTCTGGAAAAAGTAGGCGTTGAAAGCAAACAGCCTAACAGTGCCATCCGAAAATGCGTTAGAACCCAACTTATCAAAAACGGTCGTGTCCTCAGTGCATTCCTGCCCGGAGACGGCGCTCTTAACGTCGTCGACGAACACGATGAAGTTGTCGTGGAAGGCATTGGCGGAACCCGCGGAGGCGCCATGGGCGACATTCCTGGTGTTCGCTGGAAGGTCGTAATGGTTAACGGCGTTTCTCTTAACGAGCTTGTCTACGGACGTAAACAGAAACCTGCAAGGTAATTGACATGAGCACCACATCAACAACTACAACCCCCCCACCCACTCTCGCTACACCCTCAGAGATTAAACTCTTCCAAAAATGGAGTTTTAAAGAAATCAAGGTTAATGACTTGGGACTGCAACGCTACCTTAACTTAACTCCGATGGTAGCACCTCATAGCATGGGCAGGCACGAACATCAAAGATTCCGTAAAGCAAACGTCAACATAGTGGAACGGGTACTCAATGACCTTATGCGCCCTGGAAAGAACAGTGGCAAAAAAGCTAAAGCGACTAATATCGTAAGGCAAGCCTTTGAAATCATTAGTTTGCGCACTGGCAAGAATCCTGTAGAAGTCCTTGTTCGCGCTGTCGAAAACAGTGCGCCATGCGAAGACACCACGCGTATCAGCTACGGTGGAGTTGTCTATCACTTGTCCGTCGACGTTGCCCCACAACGAAGAATCGACCTTGCCATAAGGCACATAACCGAAGGCGCCAGAGCAGCTTCAGCCAATAACCCCAAAACAATCGAAGAATGTATCGCAGACGAATTGATTCTGGCAGCAAACAATGATATCAAGAGCGCAGGCGTCGCTAAACGGCACGAAATTGAACGTGTCGCTCAAAGCAGCAGATAAGAAATATTTTCTTTTTCTTTCCTTTTTCGTTTTGAAATAATTAGTTATCTTGTGTGTATCTCAACTATGTCGCCATCTTCTAAAACAAACGTCAAACCAACTTTCTGAGGGCTGAAAACCAGTCGTTTTGCCCAAACTCGAGCGTAAGCAAAATTCTTGATGAATTCTCCATGAATGCTTTTTGCCAACTCCTGAATTGTCGCTCCCCGTCTAAGTGTGAATGGTTTGCTGCTTGGATCTTTTTTGCTCGGTTCTTTAGTGTAAATTCGAATAATTTCCATTGTGTTAAACACTTTTTCGCCTAGTTTTTCTAGGCCGAGTCTCTGTTCGCAGGAAATTCCAATTATCGGAAGCTTACCCTGTACGTACCTTTCCAAAGCACGAAAGTTAGAATCTGAGCCTTTGATATCCAGTTTGTTGGCGACGATAAGAGTTGGCTTAAAGGTTGTAGTTTCGTAAATCGCTTCTTCTATGTCATCATAAGAGACTTCGCCACTTATTTTTACGATGGCGTCGTTCACTCTGTGACTCCGAAGTAGTGCTTCGACATCTTGCATGCTGCAGTCGAGGAGTTTTCCAACCAAGACAATTCTCAGGGCCGCGCCGGTGTGTTTTCGGTCGATATCTACTTTGCCTTTGGGTTTACTTGTGGCAATTCTGGCTTTCTCCAACTCTCCTAGAACAGTCTGGAGTTGAGCCACAGGGTCGCTGGTAAGGTCTACCATGAGAATTAACCCATCCGCGTTTCGTGCGCATGCTATCGTTTGAGATCCCCAAAGCTTTCCGTCTGCTGACCCCTCAATAATGGCTGGCGTTTCCAAAATTTGAAGTTGAATGTCCTTGAAATTCATAATACTTGGCACGGGATCGCGCGAAGTGAATGGAACTGGAGAAACTTCAACTTTTGCGTTTGTCACGGCCGCAAGGAGGCTGCTTTTTCCAACATTTGTCATTCCGACTAAAGCAATCTGTGCTGAGCCCTCTTTTTCCACGAAGAATTTGGGTCCACCGCTCCTCAACCCAGTTCGTTTGGATTTTTTCTCGTCGAGGTCTTTTCGAATAAGCGCCATTTTTCTCTTAACTGTTCCTCGAAGTTTCATTGTCCCTTTGTGCTGAGGAACTTCGGCAAGGAATTCTTGGTACTTCTGAAGTTTCAGTTTCGGATCGTTAGTTGCCTCTACTTCAGCCCACTTATCTTTGGCCTCAGGGGGCAGGTTAGTTGGCATATGCGCTTCATTTAGGAATACTGCAACTTAAGCTTAAATACGATTTCTAGATGAACGAAGCACTTTGACATGAAATCTGTGAACATTT
>DATJPJ010000025.1:0-16542 GCA_035506455.1 Candidatus Nanoarchaeia archaeon | reverse complement strand
GCCAGTATCCGAAAGCTTCGGAATAGCCGACGAACTTCGCAGCTCCACGCAAGGCAGAGCCTTCTGGGCGACTCAATTCTCTCGCTGGGCATATGTTCCGGAGCAAATGCAAGCGGAAACCATCAAAAAGATTCGCGAACGCAGAGGTTTACCGCCGATCCCGCCAAAGCCCGAAGAGTACTTCGAGAAAGAGTAACTCGAATACTTATTCTTCCCTTCTGTTTTCTTTTTGTTTATCTTTCAGAATAGTTTGGACTTTCTTCCCTGAATTGCATTTAAATTGTGTCCATCGCTTCCGGCGAAAGCGAGCTTCAAATGAGGTTTTTGGCACTTAGTTAGTTGACTAGCTTTCTTATTTTTGCTTTAATATTTTCTCGTATAAAGTTTGAAAGTGTTCGCCGAATGTTTCGTCGTTTCTTTCCTTTCTCATTGCAATTATCCAAGGTTCCAGTTTTTTCCAATTTGATGCTATGTCTGCATTTAACCTATCAGCTATCACATCAATGTCAACGAACTTCTTGTTTACCAGGAAACCAACTTCTTCAAAATAAGCTTCAACTTGGTCCGGATAATCACTTGCTTCGAGTTTGTTCTGCACGTTAGCTCTATGCTTATCGAATTCTTCAAAAACGAATTCTTTTTCAACCCACCAAAAAGCCTTTCGGAGCCTGTCAGTTTCTGCCCATTCGAACAACTTCATTGAAATTTCGAGATTTCTATGTTTTTCCATGTGCCGAAGTTCAAGAAGGACAAATATTGCGGCGACGGAGGTTGCGATTGCAGTGAAAACTGTTGCGTAATCGGTAATCGTTAACATGTTTTTCACTATTCACTAACACATTAAATTGTTTTTAGTATTTCTGCATTTGGACGTTGGAAGTGCGGATTTTACTTTGCACTTCTTTTGAGAACTTGCGATTCATTGCTTTACGGAAAGTTTAATTTATGAAGAACGTCACTATTTTTGTTGACTGTTTATGATAATTCTTGGCATTTGTGGTAGCCCGAGGCAACAAGCGACTGAGCATGTCCTTAATGACGCGTTGCACATGCTGGAAGCGAAAGGGTTTGAGACGAAGCTGTGGACTGTCCGTGGGAAAGAGATCGGTGCTTGCGCTCATTGCGACTATTGCCTAGTAAACAAAGAGTGCGTTCTCCAAGACGATATGCAGGAACTCTATGTGCTCATGACAGAAGCCAAAGGCCTAATTTTTGCGTCGCCTGTTTACAACGGTGGCGTTAGTGCACAAATCAAAGCCATCATGGATAGGTCCCGAGCGGCGGTTGCTGCTGAAAAGAACTTCTTCAAGGGGAAATTCGGTATGGGCATAGCCGTTGGCGGTGACCGTGCGGGAGGTCAAGAGCTTGCGCTCATGCAGATTCACACTTTCTACATATTGAACGGTATGACTCCTGTGAGTGGAGGGTTTTTTGGAGCCAATTTGGGGGCGACGTTTTGGAGTAAAGACACACTTGATGGTGTTAAGCAAGATGAGGAGGGCTTTCGAAGCTTAAGGAAAACGTTGAAACGCTTCGCTGAGTACCTTCAAGAATCCGAAGGCAAAGGAGGAAAACCAATTGTCAAATGAGAAAACTGAGGTGAAAAAAAGGAAGGTCGCTTGGGGCATAAGCGGCGCAGGCGACAAAATCCAAGAATTCGTTCAGGTAATGGAGGAGATCAGCAAAGATTTTGCGGACAAAGTGGAAATCCAGGTTTTTGTTTCCAAAGCTGCGGAGATTGTTCTCAAATACTACCAGCTCGAAGAAAATCTGAAGCGGGTCTTCCCTAAAGTCGCGATTGAAATCAATTCAAACACTCCGTTTCTCGCGGCTTCAATGCAGACTCACAAATACGAGTTTCTTCTTATCGCACCTGCCTCTTCGAACACGACTGCCAAAGTCGCCTTGGGCATTGGAGATACGATGTTGACGAACGCTGCAAGTATGAGCCTCAAAGCTTTTGTGCCAGTTTATATGGTGCCTACGGACTTCGAGGAGAAAACCGTTTATACAAAACTTCCTAATGGCAAAGACATGAAGCTAAGAATAAGGAAGGAAGACGCGGAAAACGTTCGCAGGCTCGAACGCATGGAGGACGTGCATGTGCTTTCAGAGCCTCAGAAAATTCGCGAAGTCTTCAAGGAATGGTTCGGGCAAACCTGATTGTAAAGTAAACTTAAGAGTTCCTAACAATGTATCCTAGACGTCAAAACGGGGAAAAGGTTTGTTTAACCCACTAACACTACTCGACCTAATAGTGCCGCTTATAATCGGAGTAACCTGCGGCTTTCTGCTACGGAATCGAAAGTTGCCTAAACTGGAGAATCTTAGCTTAGCCATAATAGTCATCCTCATTTTTTCACTTGGCTTTGGCATAGGCTCTAACAATCAGCTTCTAACCGCCTTGCCGCAGGTTGGCCTGCAGGCTCTGGTCATCTCAACATTGGCGATCGCTTTCAGCATAGTTTTCGTTAAAGCAGGCAAACGGTTGGTTAAGATATAGATGATCAAATGGATCTTGGGTTCTTTGGTCGCGGGATGCCTTGCAGGTTACATTAACAACAATTTCCTCAGCGCCTTCCCAAACGGTTTAATCTCTGACCAACTTTTCACAGTTGCACTAATCGCGTTGCTTTTCGTGTTTGGCTTCTCATTTGCTCTTGACAAAGATGCGGTCGATAAGATGCGGAAAACGGGTGTCCGAATTCTTGCTTTCCCACTTTTGGTTGTTCTGGGCAGTCTTGTTGGTGGTTTGGTGGCGGGTTTGGTTTTGCAGCTCAATCTGACAGGCACTATGGCGGTCAGCTCGGGTTTTGGTTGGTATACGCTGGCGGGGCCCATGATGGGCCAGCTTTTAGGTCCCAAGTGGGGTACATTGGGTTTTACCGCGAACTTTCTGCGGGAGCTCATTACGATAACTTCGATTCCGCTGATGGTGAAACTTGATAAGTTTGCCCCAGTCGCTTCAGGTGGCGGAACGACAATGGATACGACTCTGGGGGTCATAATGCGCTATTGTGGAAAAGATACCTTGATTTTAGCGTTTTCAAACGGACTTGTTCTTTCATTAGTAGCACCGTTTGCTATGATTGGTTTGGCTTCACTTACTTAAATTGAAACTTCTAATTTCCTAAAATGCGAAAGAAAGCGCTGCTAAACCATGCGTTAAAATCAAACTTGCAATCACGTAGCCTAATATGGCGCCTGGGCACAAGAACGGCAATCCCGCTTGTGGTTTTCCTTTTAGGACGAATACCATCAGGAACGCAAAGCCGACCAGCGTTCCAATTATCACGGATAACCCAATTAGTAACCCAAGGTGTGGTTGAGCCAAAGTGGGTTGAATATTATAGTAGGCTGCGGCGGCTAAGATGCCCGGGATTACGATGTCGCCTACGCCCATGAAGAATGCGTCTCGTTTTCCGCCTTCTTTGAGTTTTTCTTTCAAGCCTTTTGTTTCTTTTACAAGCGAGTATTCGCGGCTTTTTGGAATAACGAACAGTATCGGTAGTTTTAGGTCAACCAGTGTGTCTGCGAGGTCAATCATGTGCTTTGTCTTGTAGACAGAAATGGCGTCGTACAATGCCATGCCGATGAGCAGAAGCAGCACGATGAGTATGGTTAAGGAAATGCCGAGCATGGCAACGGCTCCGATGGCGGTGATGATTCCGCTTGCGTCGACTATGTACCATTCCGGGTATTTCACTAATAAAGCGACTATCAAAGCCATTATTGCAATTGAGGCTACTAGTGAAATATCTGAAGTGACCCCTGGAAGGTAAGATAGCAGAGGGTAGAAAACGTAAATTCCCAGCAATCCAGTCGAGCCCAGGAAAATGGCTTGTATGACTCGGGTTTTTCCGAGCTTGGCTATGAGGAGTATAATGGCTGTGAAGACAATTAGAACGACGAAGAAGAACAGGAGGTTCACGGGGCTACTTGGACTGCCGACGTAGGCTACTTCACCTGCGGCTTGGAATGGGCCCGTGACCCAAAAAGCAATTAGATCAACCACGACAAACAATGCACCCATCAAGAAGATAGGGAACACATCAATGGCTTTTGTCTTCGCATCCATGCCGTATGAAAACTATCGATACTATTTATGCGTATTCGCAATTGTTGCCTTGATTCGCCATAATTTGCTTCTTCAAAATCGTGTTTAGCGGCGTCTAAATCTCGAAGTTTTCCCCAGTTCGCGGCGCTACAGCCTCTAATCCCAGTTCCGCATTAGCCCATTTTGCGAGCAATTCGCAGTTGCCTTCCGCACCGTGGACACAGAAAACCTTTGGTTTTCCACCAAGTCGTCTTAGTGACTCCTTTAGCTGTGTCGCTCCGGCATGACTGGAAAAGTCGAAATGCTGGACTTTGGCTTTTATTTTCCGGACTTTTCCATCGATGGTGCAGATGCCTTTTTCCAAGAGCTGTTTTCCTGGCGTTCCTGGAATCTGATAGCTAACAAGAAAAACGGCGTTGTTAGCTTTTTTGCCAATTTTGCTGATGTAGAATTGGCTGGGTCCACCCTTAAGCATGCCTGCAGGCGATATTACGACGCCTGGGTTCTTGAGGGCTTTGCGGCGGTCGCGCCATCCTTCTACCCATTCTACCGAGTGCATGGCATCGGTGAAAAGTTTGGGGTCGCGCAGAAATTCTTTGTCATTCATTATGACTCGGCTAGCCTCTCTTGCCATGCCATCGAAGATGATTGGATACTCGAAATGACCGTCTACAAGTGTGCAGGCAATTTCTTGAGCTCTGCCAACGCCGAATGCTGGGATGAGTACGATTCCGCCCATTTCAACGACTGCTGTGCAGGCGTCAACGAATTTTTTCTCCAATTCGGGTCGCGGGGTATGGTCTTCGCTTGCGTATGTGCTTTCTGTGATGACTGCGTCTAGGTCGCCGTAGTCCATGCTGGCACCTTTGAGAAGTTTCGTGTCCTCCATGTTGAAGTCTCCTGTGAAAAGGATGCGTTTTCCGTCTCCTTCAACTAGGACTGAGGCGCTTCCTGGGGTGTGTCCCGCGTTGAGTAACTTGAATTTCATGTCGCCTACTTGTTGTTCGACTCCGTAGTCGAGATGGGTGTTGCTTTTCATCATAGCCTTCAACTCAAGGTACTCAAATGGCAAGTAATACCCTGAAAGGTGAATGAAGTCTTGGATGAGAAGCTGTGTTAACTCCAGATTAAGTCTGTTAGTGAATAGTCTGCGTTTGCCTTCGATGTAGAAGATGGGAATGGCGCCTGAGTGGTCCAAGTGACTGTGCGTTAGAATAACCGCGTCGAGTTCCTTGGGCGGGATGTGCATTGGAAAACCAGGTTGCCGTTCCAGCATGACGCCATAATCCATGAGATACTGGGTATTCTGCGACTTGACAGTTACGCCGATTCTGCCGACTTCGCGTGCTCCGCCTAAAAATCCAATTCGCAATCAGGACCAATCCTTCGTCGTGAAATCTGACGCGTAATCATGACCCAGCAGTCAGTTAAAAACGTATTGACTTCTCTGCGAGCGAAACTTTCACAAAGCCTTTTCGGACTGATTCCAAAATATCGTCCACATTCATACCTGCTTCAACCTCGGTGTAGACAGAGAACAGCTCTGAAGGCTTGTGAGAGTCGCTGCCTGCTACTCCAGGTAACCCGAGCTCAACCGCAAGGTCGTGTGCCTTTTTGTTTGCAGAATATGTTGAGCCTCCGTTGAGGATTTCTATAGCGTCTACGTTGCTGGTTCGAGCCTCTTCGCCTAAACCCCACTCGCGAAATGGATGTGCCGCGATGGATACGTGTGCGTTTTTCTTTGCAAAATCAATTACATGATCTATTGTCCACGGTTTGGGCGGTAACTCTTCGGCACCCAGTATTACTATGTCGCCTTGCAGAGTGCTGATTTCAACGCCTGGAATAATAAGAATATCAGGGTAAGGCTTTGCTAGTTCAAGGACGGTTTCTAGTCCTTTGACGGAGTCGTGGTCGGTGACTGCCGCGACTTTGATGGACGGGTGAGCCACAAGTTTTTCAACGAGGTCTTTGGGCCTGGTCTGTGAATCGTCTGAGAATGTTGTGTGATTGTGAAAGTCTGCTTTAATCAAGTTGACTCGCTCAGGTTCTGCTTCAGGATAGTATTCAAGTTTGCTAAAAACTCTTTGGTTGACTGTGCTTTCACTGTGAGGAAGTGGAAATGGACTCCTTCTTTCTTGCATGCACTTTGGCACTGGTTCTTAATTGTTGTTCCCCAGGTTTCGGGGTCGTGGATTAGTACAACAGTTTTGTAGTTTGAGCGTTTCACGTATTCGGAAACTTGTTTCGCAACGTAGTTGGATACTTCGCAGTCCATTGGCATGGAGGTTTCGTGTTGGCTGAGCGGGTAAACTTCATCAAGTTCTAGTGGGATGATGCCAAATGGGGCAGCGTAGAAGCAAACATAGACTCGTTCTTGGTTTTTTTCTCCCAAGCGATTAATGGCTTTGCGGACATCCTTGAAGTCTTCACTTCTATGGAACGGTTTTTCTTTGCCTTGTGGAACCAGGACCAGGACTTGTGCTTTGGAAGGCGGTTTTAGGCGTGTGCTCAAGCGTTCGCGGTAATGTACGACTTCGGGTCGGGCGAGTCCGACGCTGTCGAAGAAGAAAAAGCCACTTTGCTTGACCGTTGGGCTGTGTTTTTCGATGAAGCCTTCATAGTTCTTTGTGCGTTTGAGTGCGTTCAGCAACGCGGGATGAGCGTGTGCTCTCATTTCCACGTGTTCCCAGAGTCTGCCGTCACGAATGGCTTGTTTGATGCGTTTAAGCTCGGCGACGCAGACATGCAGATTGTGCTCGGCTAAGAAAACTTCTTTTTCTTTTTTGGTCATTTCCATGACTGCTTTCGGTGTTGAGGTAGCACATCTGGGGCATTGGCAGGGGAAATAATCCATCTCTGTTAGGCGCCATGTGCCATTCTCAGTCATGTAGCGTCCTTCCCTGGCGTAGAGTGCGTAGGCTGCAGAGTCGAATATGTCGCATCCGAGGGCGACTGTTAACGCCATCATGTGTGGGTGGCCGGCGCCGAATAGGTGAAGGGGTCGTTCGAGGGGCAGGTTCATCTTTGCCGTCATAATCATGTCTATTAGCACGTCGTAGCGGTAGCTTTCCATTACTTCAGTTGGGCTTCCTAAAGCATGAATCTGGAAGGGCAGTTTGCCCATGGCTCTTGCGGATTTCGCGACTAGGTCGAGGTGTCTGCCGCCTTGGACGGGTCCGACCCAGAGCATGTCTTGTCTGGTTTTGAGTTTGAAAAATGCTTTAGCGCGTTTGAGGGTTTCGGCTACGGTTTTTTGTGCTTGTTCTTTGGGTACGTGCCAGCCGGTGGGGATATCTAAGATGGTCGCTATGTCGGTGCCGATGCGTTCTTCGTAGTTGACGATTTGTGCTTGTGAGACTTCGACGCCGCCGTAGACCAGAATTTGGTATGCGCCTGAGTCTGTCATGACGACGCCGTTGAAGTTTAAGAATTTGTGCAAGCCTTCCTCTATGACTCGATCTCCGTAGCGTTTCCACAGAATGTATGCGTTTGTGATAATGGCTTCGAAGCCGAACTCGTCTTTAAGTCTCTGTGGAGAAATGAGCTGAATGCTGGGGTTAATGACAGGGTATAGCAAGGGAGTTTCCACTGTGCCGCTTTTGGTTTTTAGTTTGCCTATTCTCCCAAGGAGGTCTTTTTCTTTGACTTCGAAGCTCATCTTGAATCCTACTTATCATCCGGGACCGTTATAAAAAACATTTATCTTCAAGTTTGAAACCGTAAATAATTTTAATGGTTCGTCGCATTTGTTACATGTTGCAGCTTCGTTGAGGGCTGACGCGCTTGACGATGCCGCCAATCAAGTTCTTGTATTTGACGGATTGTTATGAACTACAAAGTTGTTTGGGCAGTTACTAAACATGCTTTTTCTAAGTGGCAAGCCCATAATGCGGGTGTTCGAGCTGCCGCTCTGGCTTTCTTCACTTTTATGCCTTTACCTACACTTTTGCTGATACTTGCGGAGCTGTCTGCTTTGATTTACGGTCAGCCGCAGGCAATTCAGGAGCTCATTAACCAGATAAGCGTAGTTACTGGTCCAGCTGTAGCAGGGATGGCGGGGCAGCTTCTTTTGATGAATTCAGGCAATCCCTTGACTTCTTCTTTTGGGGCCACTGTGAGCATAGTTTTTGCGTTGATTGGAGCTGTTGGAGCTTTTGCAGTTCTTCAAGATACGCTTAACCTGGTTTGGGATGTAATTCCCCCTAGGCGGCTAAGCCTTGTAAAAAGGATCCGAAAGCGCATCATCCCTTTTTTGGTCGTTTCTGGAACAACTGCAATTGTGGCTGCCTGGACTTCTCTCTCGACTCTGTTGTATGGTGGATTGAGTATTTATCTTAAGCCTTTGATAGGAGGCTCAGCTGCCATAATAATTGGGACTGCGCAGGTGTTTCTCTCGTTTGGGCTTTCAGTTTTGCTTTTCGCCATTGTTTTTAATCAAGTTCCTGATGAGCAGATCGCTTGGAGTGATGTATGGTTGGCATCCCTCATTACAGGCGCGATGTGTACAGCCGTGAATTATCTTTTCGGCATCTACATCCGGGCTTTCCCCGTGACAACGATTCTTGGTGCCGCTGGCGATTTAGTGGCTTTGCTTCTTTGGATTTTCGTGGTGGCTGAGTTTGTGTTGTTTGGAGCTCAGTTCTCAAACGCTTATGCGGAGACTCTGGGTTCGCATGCTGTTATGAAGAGAATGAACCAAACGAAGCCAAAAACTCCTCTTAAGAAGAAGGGTTTAGTTGCTTCATTGCTGTATAAGCTGGGGCAACTTGTTCGATGAGAATGAGAAATAGCAGCGTCGTTGGACTTTTTTTGGAGTTTTCAAGAATTAAGCACGCTTATATTCTATCGGCTGGTAATACCCACAACAAAATAGGGTGAGTGTAACATGGTTTGCAGTATCGCCATCAGTGAGAGGCCATCACTAAATGACCCCGTTCTCATCGAGGGTCTGCCTGGAATTGGTTTCGTCGCCAATGTTGTTGCTTTGCACTTAATTAATGAGTTGAAGGCTGTAAAGTTCGCTGAGATTGTTTCTTCCAGTTTTCAGGATTTTGCTGTTCTTACTGAGACAGGGAAGGCACGCTCTCCCATTAACGAGTTGTATTATGTCAAGCGCAGTGACGGGGGGCGAGATCTGATAGTTTGGTATGGGAACACGCAGGCTCTCACTACGCCTGGTCAGTATGAGTTGTGCGGCAAGGTTTTGGAAATTGTGCAGGAGTTGGGCTGTCGCTTTGCCATATCTCTTGGCGGCTTTAAGAAAGAAGAAGTTAAGGGGACGCCGGGCGTTTACACTGCGGCAACTGATGAGGTGACTCTGAAGGAGGCTCTGGGGTTGGCGACTGGAAGTAAGGTGATGACGGGCCATGTTTTTGGCATAGCTGGACTTATCGTTGGATTGTGCAGGCTTCGTCACGTGAGATCATTTGCACTTCTGATAGACACTGTTGGCATGTTTCCCGATGCGAGTGCAGCTAAGGTTGCTCTGGAAGCGGTGAATAAGTACCTGGGGTTAAGTGTGAATTTGGATTGGGTGCAGGTCGCAGCGGCTCAAACGAAAAAGACTATGGAGTCTTTTGGTTTGGTTAGGAATATTTCGGAAGAAAAGAAGAAAGAGGAAGAGGCGCTGCGCTGGTATATCTAGACTTTTGTTTCACTCATGAACAGGTCGTAGACTCTTTGAACGCGTTCAGCGGCTGGGCCTGTGCCTTCGACTACGCCGCGTTCTGTTAGTTTGACTTTATCCATGACCCAGATGAAACCTTGGTCCTCATAGAGTTTGACCATTGTAGGGAAGACTTTTTCGAGTCTGGCTGCGAGAGCTTTGAGGTCGAAAGGTTTTTCGGTGCTTGAAATTAGGGCTACTACACTTCCATTGAGGAACAGCCGGTGGGTGAGTTGGCCTGTTTCATCTTTAGCTTCTCCTATGCATAGAGCCATGTTATCAGGATTTATGCCGATCAGTGTGCCCACGAACTTCTTGCCGGTGGTTGTGTTAACAGTTACTAGTTTGTCTACCAGTGATGCGATTTCTGAGGTAAGTTTTCTTTGCGCTCCTACAGACATTTTTACATCTCCAGTGTATTCGCTTAAGGAATTGTGCATTTCAACTATTTATCTGTGTCAGTTCTATTCTATCAAGACTTATTATAATGAATGTATTATGAATTCAAAATTGGAATTTAATCAAGAAAAAGAATGAGTTTAGAAAAAACTCATTTTGCTCGGTTAAATCTATACAGACCAAAGAGCAGTATCAGGACACCCAACACGAGTGAGATGGTGCCAATCCCGGATCCTCGCCCAGGGGCATGCGGAACGACTATTATTGCTAATCCCACTATTGCGACGATTATTCCTATAAGAGCCAAAATCATTGCAGGCATCTTGCTATTGCCCATTGTTTTTTCTTGTTCTCCCATTCATATTTCTCCTAGATCTTGTTATCGTTTCTTTTTCTATTTATGGTTTGCTAACATGGTTTTTTTTCTTGTTATAAATGACACTTGGTCATGCGTTTCTTCAATGAATACGATAGCATGTTCATTACAACTTGTTGGCTTTGCTTTCTTGTTTTTACGTTTTTGTTGCTTCGATGATGCGCCATCTTTTTGCGTGGGCTGCTGCACGTTTGATGACATTGCCCGGTGCAACTTGGTTTTATGTGAATTTCTAATGCAAGTTTTTTCTTAATTATGAGAGAGGCTTGATTTTGAGTAAAATAATTGAAAAGAGTTTGGCAGTAGGGATTGGCGGTTCAAGTTTTTTGTCTCGTTCTTTGATAATAGTACGCCAACAAAATGACTGTAGCGGATACGGCCACGACAATTGCAATGGTAAGCAGTTCTGGCTTCACGTTTTTTTGATTTGTTCCCTTTATTTTGTAGGGGCGCATCATTTCGTTGTCTTCGTGTTCAAGCAGGTGACAGTGCCATACGTATCCTGGTCCTTGGGTTGCATCAAATGTGAAGGTGGAGCCATCTTGTGGAGCAAATCGCACCCTGAGCGTAACGGCTTCAGCGGAATTGACAACGATGGTGTCTTTCCATCCCTGTTCCCAAGATTGAGGAGTTATTGTAAGTCCGTTTACGTATCCTGAAAGTGATGAGACGTTGATTGTTGGGTGATTGAATGGAAGCTGACCGTTTATGCGCATCCACTGGCTTAGGTACGATTCTGCGTTGATCGGCTGTCGCTGCACAAGCTGGAATTGTATCAGGTGGATGTGAATCGGGTGCGCGTCCATGGTTGGATTGACGATTATCCAGTCTTCTGTTGACCCTAAATCTGGGGTTTCTGAGATCGGCGAGTCCCAAGTTTGCCCGTCTAGGAGAGTTTCGCTGGCGGAGCCGTCAGGTCCTCCTGGAATCTCCGACATAGTTAGGATTCTTTGTTTCGTGGCTTTTGGTAAGGTTGGAAATTGAGGTCCTGTGAGCGTGGGGTTGAAGGGTACCGGGGCGGATGCGATGTCGAATGGTCTGGGTCCTTGGTTATTTTTAGTTGTAAATTGCATTATTTGTCCATCAGTTTGAGCCGTTGTCGAGTTGCTTAAGGAGCCCGCGAAGTTTAGAAGCTGTATTTTTTCGTTTGGACCAAATTTGAAGAAGTCAACAATAATGTCAACGCGTTCTGCCGGCGCGATTAGTAGAGATGTGCGAATCGTTGGTGTTTTGAGGTAGCCTCCGTCGCTTCCAATCTGGAAGAAGGACATGCCGTTGGAGAAGCTTATCTCGTAGAATCTTGAGTTGGATCCGTTCAATAGCCTTAATCTGTATTGTGCCCTGTCCACATTCATGTTGGGCCAAGCTTTGCCGTTCACGATTATGGTGTTTCCCAAGAAAGCGTTAGCCCAGTATGGATGCATGTTGGGCGCTGAGCCAGCGGTGGGGTAGTAGAGCGATCCGTCGGTGTTGAAGGTTCTGTCTTGAATCACGAGCGGCATCTCGAATTTCCCCTTTGGCAATAGGGGTTGGACTTTGTCGTTTCCATTTGTTTCCCTTAGAAGGTAGAATCCTGCTAGTCCTGAACCTACGTTGAGTCGGGTGACTCCTAGGGCGTGATCGTGGTACCAGAGTGTCGTAGGTTGTTGGTTGTTAGGGTAAAAGTAAACTGCCGAGTCAGCACTAGCGAGTTCATAGGTGTTGTATTCTGGTCCGTGCTTTCCATTCGATGTAAACCATTCGTTTGGGCCGCCGTCGTAGAAGGATTGGTTTTCGCCTCCATGGAGATGAGTTACGAGTGGCACTGGACTTTGTGCATCAGGATACCCTGGGGGATAGTTTGGGTATGGAGGTGCAGGCATGGAAGTATTGTTGGGATTAGCCCAGTGAATGGTGGGGTCGACAGCTAACATGTATGGTGACTTGATGTTATTTTGCCAGGTCACCTTGACCGGTATTCCCCTTATTGCCTCAAACGTTGGTCCGGGACTATTTTGAACGAAACCTAAAGGTGCCCCAGTTATGGCGTCGATAGCTTCGCCTCCATAACCCCAAACTTTCGTTAGCAGATTCATAGAGGGAGGAAGAATTTGCTGGTTAAAGCTGGCCATTTCAACCGTGTACTCATGTTGAAGCAATCCGCCCCGAGTAAAAAGGGCATTAGGTTTATAGACAGGCGGCGGTCCAGATAGCTGGTTTTCAAACTTTGGGATGTTCAGAGGATTCATGATTGTGGGTACAACGTTGTTGGAAGCATCGGCAAAAACCTGCTTCGTTCTTGTTTCTTTTGACTTGTCAAATACTTGGTCTAAAGTTGTTGATATGAGGCTAAACGGCTTAAGGTAGCCTGCCAAAATAACTGAGGTTAAACTTCCACCTGCTGCTAGGGCTGTAACCTTCAAGAATTTTCTTCGATTGTGTAGTTGGTTGTCAGCTTTGACCCCGACTTTTTTGTTCGATGTGCAAGGTGGCTCGTCTTTAGGATCGGGGTTTAAGGGTTTACGTTGGGATTTTGTTTGGTTTCGAGTTCGTCTAAAAAAATTGGTGATTATACTCACGGCCTTAACTGTGAATGAGGGCATCCTGCATTGGTGCTCGGTCCATCTCAAAGTTTGCATATCACGTAACTTCGAAGAATTCTTAAATGATTGTGACTGTGCAACACCTGCAACTATCACGAGGCAGTGATTCTCTTGTGCATCAATCTACACCGCTGCTGGCATAATTTGGCGTTTTTGTTTGGGGTGAAATTACGGGCATGGTACTGTTTGCGTGGTTTTGGGTTAAATGAAAGCTCTTGTTCCTTCCAAGAAGTTCATGATTTTTTCTTGTTTGATTCAAAAAACCTTATACGACCAAAACATTGCTCACTAGTTCTTAGCTATCTCGGAGATTTGTTATGCCGTTTGAGCTGATTTCTCCCTTCAAGATTTCGCCGGGTCAGGAGAAGGCCGTTGATCAGATAGTGACCAACTTTGCCGTTAAGGATAAACAGACGCTATTGGGCATTACGGGCAGTGGAAAAACTTTCGTTATGGCAAACGTGATAAATCGTCTCCAGACGCCCACGCTTATTATTGCGCATAACAAGATTTTGGCGGCTCAACTTTACGCTGAGTTAAAGATGCTTTTTCCCAATAATCGGGTTGAATATTTCATCAGTTTCTACGACTACTACCAGCCAGAGAGTTATTTGCCAGCGCAGGACATGTACATCGAAAAAGACTCTGACATAAATGAAGAAATTGAAAAAATGCGAATGCATGCAGTGTCCAGCATCGTTAGTCGCCGAGATACCATAATAGTTGCCAGTATAAGCTGCATCTATAGTTTAGGCAATCCAGAGGACTTTCGGACTCTGGCAGCCGATCTGCAAGTGGGTAAGCCCATGACGCGGCAACGCTTAATCAACTCACTTGTTGACATGCAATATGAGCGAAACGACATGGTGCTGGAGCCTGGTAGGTTCCGAGTCCGCGGTGATGTTGTGGACATTATTCCAACTTATGAGAACGATATTCTTCGAGTGGAGTTGCAGGGAAATGTTGTGGGGAAACTTAAGGAGGTTCATGCGATAACGGGCAATATTAAAGCCGTTATCGATCACGTCACTTTGTATCCTGCGAGGCAGTATGTTGTTCCGCAGGAAAAGCAGCAACGTGCCCTGCAGCATATACGCGACGAACTTGCCCGTCGTCTTCCTGAGCTTCCGCCGCTTGAAGCGCAGCGACTTAAGCAGCGGACAAACTATGACTTGGAAATGATGAGTGAAATGGGTTTCTGCAAGGGAATAGAAAACTATAGCCGTCATTTCGATGGGCGAAATTCTGGCGAGCCGCCGTTCACGTTAATGGATTATTTTCCTAAGGATTATTTGTTGATTATAGATGAGAGTCATCAGTCGATTCCTCAGTCGCGTGCTATGTATAACGGTGATTATGCTCGGAAAAAGAACCTTGTAGATTTTGGTTTTCGTTTGCCCAGTGCACATGACAATCGTCCGCTGACGTTTGAAGAGTTTGAGAAGAAGATGTACAAGACGTTGTTTGTCTCTGCGACTCCTGCGGAATATGAGTTGGAAAAAAGTGGGGCTCCTGTTGAACTTATCACGCGTCCTACGGGGCTTTTGGATCCTGAAGTTGAAGTTCGCCCCATTGAGGGGCAGATGCAGGATCTGATGGCTGAAGCCAAGAAAACTATTGCAAGAGGTGACCGCGTTCTCGTCACTACGCTTACGAAGCGGATGGCGGAGGACTTGGCTGACTTCTTGGTCAAAGAGGGGTTCCGGGTTCGGTATATGCACAGTGAAATCGACAGTCTAGACCGCATCGAGCTCGTTAGGCAACTGCGTGTTGGTGACTTCGACATTTTGGTTGGCATTAACTTACTTCGTGAAGGCTTAGATATTCCTGAGGTCGCGACTATTTTTATTTTGGATGCTGACAAGGAGGGGTTTTTGCGTGATGAACGTAGTCTTATCCAGACGATTGGGAGGGCAGCTCGAAATGTCAATGGTCGAGTCATCCTTTATGCCGACGTTATGACGCAGTCGATTAAGCGGGCAATGGAGATTACGAAGTATCGTCGTCAGTTCCAAGTTCGGTTTAACAAGGTACACGGCATTATCCCGAAGACTATAGTGAAAGGCGTTTCCAAGAAGGAGGGCTCAATCAAGGGAATCAAGCACTTGGCAAAATCGGATGTTCAAAGGCAGATAGCCGAGTATGACGCGCAAATGAGGGCGGCTGCTGAATGTTTGGACTTCGAAAAAGCCATACAGCTTCGTGATGCAATCCAAGAGTTGACGAGGTCTTTGTCTCAGAAGATAAAAAATGAGCAATACCAATTGGAAAATGCCGTAGATAAAGCAACAAAGTTCTAATCCTTAAGGAAAAAACCAACTAGTCTAAACTTAACAAGATCTAAAAATAGGCTAAGTCCATGAGAGACACAATATCGATCAAGGGTGCACGAGAACATAATCTTAAAAACATAGATCTCGAGCTGCCCCGTAGTAAACTTATCGTTATTACAGGTCTCTCTGGCTCGGGCAAAAGCACTCTCGCGTTTGACACAATCTACGCTGAAGGCCAAAGAAGATACGTTGAAAGCCTAAGTGCTTATGCCCGGCAGTTTCTTGGCCTAATGGATAAGCCCGATGTAGATTCTATCGAAGGTCTTTCCCCAGCAATTTCGATTGAGCAGAAGAGCACGAGCAAGAACCCACGCTCTACAGTCGGCACGGTTACGGAAATTTACGATTACCTGCGGTTACTCTTCGCCAGAATTGGAACGCACCATTGCCCCCAGTGCGGCAGCAGTATCAGCCCGCAGAGTCCCGAAAACATCGCTAGTCTCATAATGACGGATAAGGGTAAGACACTGGTTTTTCTCGCTCCGATAATTAGGGGGATTAAAGGAACACATGAGCAGGTTTTCGAAGACCTCAAAAAGCAGGGGTTCACGAAAATTCGCGTTGACCAGAAAATCTATGACTCAGACAGTGTGAAAGACGAGGTTAAGCTGGTTCGTTATGAGAAGCACTGGATCGAAGCTGTCATAGACACGGTCACAATATGCGACGAGGAACGTAGCAGAATCTCTGAAGCGGTGGAGCAGGCGCTGCTGACGGGTAAGGGAACGATGATTGTCGTCGATTCTGGTTTGAAGGTTGACGCCGAAAAGAAAGAGCTACAACGCTTTGAAGGCGAAACCATGTTCAGCACATTTGGTGCTTGCCCTAATCACCCTGAAATTGTGTTTGAAAGTCTTGAGCCGCGTATGTTCAGCTTCAACTCACCTTGGGGTGCGTGCCCAACCTGCCATGGACTTGGTGAAATTACCGAGATTTCTCCTGATCTTGTTGTTCCAGACAAATCTAAGTCTATAATGGACGGCGCGCTTGCTGTGTATGGCAAGATGGAGCTGACTTGGCGTGCTCAGCAAATTATGGGTGTGGCTGACAAGTATGGGTTCGACCTGTTCACGCCGATTAAAGATCTGACTGAAGAACAAGTCCACGTGCTTCTCTACGGGGATAAG
>DATJPJ010000024.1:0-13132 GCA_035506455.1 Candidatus Nanoarchaeia archaeon | reverse complement strand
CGAGTTACAACGTGTGCAAAAACTCGAAGTTAAAGGTTGCGCGTTTATCCGGTGAAAAATTGAAAAAGGGGAATGTTTATGCCCCTTTAATGCGAAGTCTATTTGCGGCTTGTGATGTGATTTCATGCACACGAAACTTGTCGATGAAAATATTTTCCTAATTGACCTTGAGACTTGCGGTTACAAAAACCTAATCGCGAGCTACGTGCTGAAAGGAGAAAAAACCCTCATTGTCGAGTCTGGCCCTGCCTCATCAGTTCCTAACTTACTCTCGGGCTTAGAAGAACTAAATGTTCGCCCTCAAGATGTCGAGTATGTAGCCGTTAGCCATGTTCATATTGATCATTCAGGCGGAGCGGGAGCATTGCTGAAAAAGCTGCCTAATGCGAAAGTAATCGTTCACCCCAAAGGGATAGCTCACCTCGTCGATCCATCGAGGTTGTGGGCGGCTTCAAAGCAAGCATTGGGAGATGTAGCGGAGATGTTTGGAAAACCAGAGCCTGTGCCTGAGAATCGGATAATTTCAGCGTTGGAGAACGTGGGGATTAATCTCGGGAATGGATTGACTCTCAGGGTTGTCGAGACTCCTGGACACGCCTCTCACAACGTTGCATATTATGAGCAATCCAGCGGCATAGTGTTTCCAGGTGACAGCGCAGGCGTTTATTTGCCCGAGTTTGATGCGGTTTTCCCAACTACCCCGCCTCCGTTTCGTCCAGACTTCGCATTGGTTTCTTTGGAAAAGCTCATTCGCCTTAACCCCAACTTCTTGTATTATAGCCATTTTGGAAAAGTTCCAAATGCTGTTAAACGCTTGCGGGATTACGACGTGCAGATTAAGACTTGGCTAAGTATTGTCCAAGAGGGCGTAAAACGCGGCGAGAAAAACGAGGATATAAGAGAAAACATCTTCGAGATAGACGAAACTATTCGCAATACCTTGCCCGAGCTCATGAAAAACCCCATTCATAGAAAAATTTTGGTCGAGAACAGTGTTGATGGCTTCATTGATTTTTCTAAGAATCCGCAGATTTAGATAAACGGCTTTGCACAGGTCACAACTGTTTTATTCCAGCGGCGGCTTTTCTCCTGATGGTGCCAGTTATGGGTGAAGAAGAAGGTCGACCCCCGACAGAAAAGGTTCCGCTAGAAAAGATTGATGCCTACACGTGGCGCATCCCGAAGTACAAGCAGGGCATGCGCGTTCCGGGCTTAGTTTTCGCTAGCGAAGATCTCATGGACAAGATGAAAACAGACCGTACTCTGCAACAATGTGCTAACGTAACTTACCTTCCTGGGATATACAAGAACGCCATAACCCTGCCAGATGGTCATGAAGGCTACGGTTTTCCCATTGGAGGGGTCGCCGCTACTGATTACGAAGAAGGCGTGATCAGCCCAGGAGGAGTGGGCTATGACATAAACTGTGGCGTTCGCCTGCTATCCACCACGCTAAGTGAAAAAGACGTCAGACCTAAACTCACACAACTGGCAGAAACAATATTTGCCAACGTGCCCTCGGGTTTAGGCAGCCGCAGGAAAGATCTCACCTTAACTAACCGCGACCTAAACAACATGGTCACCGAAGGAGTGCAATGGCTCATAAACAAGGGCTTAGGGTGGCCCGAAGACGCGGTTCATTGCGAAGAAAGCGGGCACATGCAAGGCGCAGATCCCGATAAAGTTTCTCAAACCGCTAAGAGTCGAGGCTTAACTCAGATTGGTACATTGGGTTCAGGCAATCACTTCCTTGAAGTGCAAAAAGTGGATAAAATCTTCAACCCTGAAACGGCTAAGGCGTTTGGCATTCGGGAAGAAGGGCAAGTTACAGTTATGATTCACTGCGGCAGTCGCGGCTACGGGCATCAAGTTTGCAGTGACTACCTCCGCGTTATGGAGCATGCTGTACAGAAATACAAAATTTCTCTGCCCGACCGAGAACTCGCCTGCGCCCCTGGAAATAGTCCTGAAGCAAAAGATTACATTCAAGCCATGGCATGCGCTGTAAACTATGCGTTCTGCAACCGCCACGCTATCATGCATTGGGTGCGTCAAAGTTTCCAACAGGTTTACCATGAGGAAGCGGAAAAGTTAGGTTTGAAACTGGTCTATGACGTAGCCCACAATATCGCCAAGGTGGAAACTCACAACATCGACGGCGTCAACAAGAAGGTTTGGGTTCACCGCAAAGGCGCTACACGAGCATTCCCAGCTGGACGCGAAGAGCTTCCACAGGATTACCGCAGCAAAGGTCAGCCTGTACTCATCCCAGGCAGCATGGGCACGAGTTCATGGGTTCTCGTTGGAGGACAAAAAGCCATGGAATTAACCTTCGGCTCAACCGCACATGGAGCAGGTCGTATGATGAGCAGATCCGCAGCAAAGCGCAAATTCTGGGGCGGCGAAATTAAAGTTGCCATGGAGAAACGTGGCATAATTGTCAGAAGCCAAAGCGCTATGGTTCTGGCAGAAGAAGCTGACCCAGCGTATAAAGACGTGGATGCTGTTGCAGAAGTAAGCGACAAAGTGGGCATTGCAACAAAAGTGGCTAGGCTAGTTCCCATAGCCGTCGTAAAAGGATAGGCTACAACTTTGACAACACCGGACCCAACCCGCAGGACAAGAAACATAATCGGCATAATGGCAATCGTGTTGCTGGTGGTGTTTTACCTCATCGAATTCGCAGGCTACATCAACTTCTTTGAGTGGCTCGGGTTGGTTATAGTCACTTTTGTGATTGCAAACTTTGCAATAAGGCAAATTAGAAAACGTCAAACGTGACTCCCGATTTCTTGTTACCCATCTTTACAATTTTTGACAAGAAACTGTTTTTTCCGGTTAGGTTAATATCTGATGCAGCTCCTTGCTTATCTAAGCCACGGCTTTAATGCTGCTGCAGGTTGTGATTGCGTTTAAAGACGAATGCGGTATTTGCAAACGTGTCCTTAGGACAAACCGCTTAAGACGCTGCGAAATCTGCAAAAAACTCTACTGCAGGGACTGCATGGTACCTGACGTTTCAACCGGAGACCCTTCTCTTTTGCTATGCTTAAACTGCGCTCGCCGAGTGGTGGCGCCTCGAATCACCTCCAAATATGAAGGGCTCACTAAACACCTCAAGTTTCGGGCTGCTTTCACCAGTGTAGTTAAGCTTGGCTTTGCTCGAATTGACGGTTTAATTGGTAGCAACCTGCCCATGCAAGCGTATCGAGAGGAATCTTGGTGGAGCAACATATCCAATGCGCACTCGAAGGGCTGGCTAGACGCTGGTTGGGAAACTCAGGAAGTCAACCTTGCAGAAGGCTTCGTAGTCTTTAGGAAAGTACGTGAATTGCCCCGAGTAAGCGGTCGGAAGAAGAAAGCGTCAACCGAGATTACTAAACCGTTCACGCCTGTGCCTGTTCATCCTGTAAAGAAGAATCTGCCGTCCAAAACGAAGGTATCCAAGCTCTACGCGCGAATATTGAACATGGAACGACAGCGAAACGCTGGCTTCGGCTATAATAGAGGCTTCAAACCTAAATCGCAGCATGAAAAGAAACTGTTTTGGTCGGATGATAAGCCCAGCAAGCAGTAATTCAGAATTGGTTTTTTGTTTATAATGGAAAACGTGAAATACGGCTTGTTAACATGTAAATGCGGAAAGAAGGGACATCTTTGGACGAAGTGTTAGATTTACTCGATAAAACAACCAAACGCACCCAAAAAATCTTTGAGGAAAGCAAAGAAACTGCCTCAAAGCAAACCAATGCTTACGAAAAGATTGTAGCTTCAAAAGAAGCCACCGAGGAGCAGAGACTCAAAGCGTTTATGAGCAGGATGATAGCCTACGACCGATTGGACCGATTATCCTCTCAACTTAGCCTAATGTATACGCTTCAGATTTTCGCTTTTAAAGTTAAAGTCCTCGAGGTTTCAGTTGGCAAGATCGATGAACAGTTGGAAAAAACGGGGGCTTTGAAGGGCGGCGAAATTGAAGACATTCGAAAACACATAGACGCCTTGAAAATCCTGGTCGAAGCTCAATACGAATCGCTTAAAGACATAAAAGAGAAGGGAAAAGATCTCCCATACGTCTTCTAATCCCTTTTCTCCATCTTCTTATTAGTCAAGAGTGAACGCGGCTTGTTCGAAAAAACTCTAAACCTAACATCTGAAGAAGCGTACACTCAGCTAAAGATGCAGATTGTCCAAAGAAAATGGAAGATAATTTCCGAAGAAGCACCAAAAAAAATATCAGTCGTACAGGGCTCGATCTGGGGAACCATGCCAAAAACCGCTCAGAAAGAAATGACTTTCACTCTTCAAGAAGATTCCTCAGAAACGAAAGTTGAATCCAATTCGGTCTTAACTCCAAAATACATCGCTCTGACCTTAGCGGGAATTGTCTTCTCAATAGCTTTAATTGTTATCTGTGTTTGGATGGCGTTGAACTTCCAAGCCTACATTTCCACAGGGGCGGCAGGTTTTTGGGGTTGGCTGGTCCAAGCCGGGGGAATTCTTAACCCTGATAAAGCCGCGTTATTCGCAAGGCTAAGTTGGTTTTTGACGGCTTTTCTTGCAGCCACGTTAGTTGTTGAAGCGATAGTAGTTGTTCGAGTAAAAGCAAAAATAGACAGCTTGGCCGAAGAAATTGTCAAGACTTTGGTCCAGTTGAAGTGAATTTGGCGGATGGATTTTTGAACCAACTTGCGAAGCTGAAAGCGGAACCATGTTTCTAAAAAGGCAAGGAGTAACCCCACAAACAGCTTGATATTGCCGAAGTTAGGAAATGTCACGTAAAATCGATTTGTTCATCGGTCAGTATTTCGCCTCTTTTTTTACAAGAGAAAAATCTGTTATATTATTGTAAAGCAAAAAAGGCTGCTGCTGAGTCAGAGCAAAGGGGCTAGGTAGCTTCTTGGAAAACTAGCTTGCATTTCGGGCATTGACGCAGACTGACACGAATTTCTTTTTTTCTTCCAGTGTCTATTGAAGGCTGACCAAGCTCCAGTGTCTCGCTGGTGCATCTTGGGCAAAGGTATCGCACTTTGCATTCCTCTCCTGGTCTTTTGTATATGCGCGATGTCGTTTTAAGATTTTAGGAAATACCCGAAATTTCATGGGGGAGAAGAATATTTTCTGCACATTTTTTAGATAAGAAAAGCAAATAAATGCTCAGCGAGGACCCAAAAAAACGTGAAAAAGGCAAATTTCTTTCAATCACTAAGGGAGATTCATTGCGACAGTAGTTTGCACCACTATATGAGCATATTATGAACGCTTTAATCTCCAAAACAGCAAATACGGATAATTACCCTTGAGCACGGTGAAGTTAACATGAACGGAAATGTTGAAAATGAAGAGAACGCTACAGAACAAAGGTACATTAGATGTCCTGACTGCGGCGAACAAATCGCGATGGTGCCAGACGTTACCCAAATGATTGAAGCAATAGAAAATCACATATCTACGCACAAAGATGGCGAACACCCCAAACAAGACCCAATTGCACATCCAAAAGCGCCTATCCTTCGCGAAGGACTAACAGAACAAGTTTTGATCAGAGCAGCCGAAATAGGCGGAACACTGAGTCGAAACCAAACCTGGATAAACTTAGAATAACCAACTTTCTAAAAACATCTAACTCTTTCTCTTATTTCCCATTCAAATTGACAATAATGTACGGAACCAAAGATTATTATCCCGCTAAACTTAAATTTCGCAGAGTAAATGAGCTATCCTGCGCGGCCGTCGTCTAGTCTGGTTTAGGACTTTAGCCTTCCAAGCTAATGATCCCGGGTTCAAATCCCGGCGACCGCACCTTAACCACACCAAAATTCAGGTTCGAATCCCAGCGGGTCGGTTATCTTTGTAATGTTGAAGTTGGGCTTCTGTTTGCTTTTTGGTTTAGGATTCGCTTAAAAGTTTAAGAGCGGCCCAGCGAACTCGCCACGATAATATAGTGCTTGTTTACTTCGATTTGCTGAGTTCATACCTTAAGAAAGCCAAATATGGTGCTTCTTTGCCAATTTGCCAGAAGGCTGCTGACAGCTCGCCGAAATGTACCATGCACTCTAGCACCATATGAGTGAGTCCGGTTTCTATGCTTATTGATTCACCTTTGATCCATGGATTGGCAACTGTGTTTTGATAATCCTCTGGTTTTAGCATTTTTAGAAACTTGTCTGTGTTTTCATGGGTGCGAGTCATGTAGGCTTTAAGGCTCTCAAAGTTTCCGAAGTCATCAAAAACTGGATCTTTCCATTTGGAAAACTCTCCAATAAGAGTGTAGTTAACCCATCTGTCTTCTACGAGCGTAAGGTGGAGGAATACATCACGTATTGAGTCAAAGCTCAAGCTTTTAGATTTAGTAACTTCTTCCCATGACAACTCGAGCAACGCTCCATAGTATAAGCTGCGAACGCGATCATTGTAGAATACTAATTCTGAAACATCCATATTGCAACCTTCTAACGTCTCCTATGCTACTGATTAATCGGTGTTTCTGGTTATCAAGTTTGTTCAAATAGGAAAAGATGGGATTGTGCGGGAGATATCTCCGCTTAGGGCAGGGTTCAAATCCCTGCGACCCCATTCGTTTTTGGTTAAACAGATGATTCGCTTAGATAATTAGACGAATCCCAGCGGGTCCCGCCATTACAAAAAACGATCGACTTTTTCCTGAAATATTAAGGGGTCATTTGACTTGAATTTGAACCTGTTTGGTATGCAACCCGGCGACCGCACTACAATTCTCACAAATGTTGAGAAACGCTGATATGCAATTCACTTATCTCACTTCACCAACTATCTTAATACTAGAGAAGCTGGGACTGAAAACCAACTCGTTCTTCCAAAGTTCACTAAGAAATTCGGGCACGTCCTCGAACTGGACGTTGTAGTCACAACAAAGCTTTGATCGATTAATCTTGCACGAAGAGATGGATCTCAAGTTTAGTTCGAGTGAGTCAGCTAAATCTTCAAATCGTGCAAAGTATTCGGCGCAAAGTCTAGGTTTTGAATCGTCATGCAATACACCTATGCTCAAGTTCGAAAGCAAAAACGCTGGGTTATCCATCTCAGAATCGCCCATGTACGCCACACCGCCTTTAATTCCAAGCCGCTCACGGATTGCCTCCACTGCTCGACCCTTATGAGCAGGCGAGGGGTAAACGTCGAAAAAGGTATCTCCTTCTAAACCACAAACATAAAGCGAAGAAGCCCGTAGATGCTTAGCCACTCTACTTGCTGCCTTCTGGGCTTTGGAGAAATCTCGAGAATGGTTCCAATCGACACAAAAGCCAACTAGTTGCTGGTTGCTTAGGCGCTTTTCTTCAACATCAATGCCTAAGGGGACAAGACGTTTTGTTGCATATTTTAGGGCTGTTGATACCAATTCGAGTTGTAGTTTCGGGAGAGGTACACGAAATACTCTTTCGCCAAGCCTTGTTTCCAGCCCGTTAATTGTGCACCAACCTGTTGCAAATGGAGTTCGGGGAATGACGAAATCGGGAGCCTTGGAGGTAACAACAATTACAGGAATTTTCCGACCTATGCGAGTAAGCACGGCTTGCGTTTGCAACGGAACACTGGCGTTTACCGTCGAAACATGTAACGGCGTTATGGTTCCATCGTAATCTAGAAGTAATGCTTCGATTGGACCTTGAATTTGGGCAGTCATTTTTTGCATTTGGATCATCTCGATAAAATTGTAAGTGTCAAAGGGCGTTCTTAACGGATTTTGTGAACCAGGATGGAGCAAAATGCGAAGCTCAGTTAACAAAGAGAACCAATTTCGTTGAAAACCACTTAAGTAACCAGAAAACCTCCTTGGCAGAAGGTTGCAAAGACAATAGTTGATTTGGAAAACTAATAGAGATCATGTTACGACTTTGAACGAAATAGAAAAGGAAAGCGAAGGGGAGCAAAAAAACAATAGGATGCGGTTCCTTAAATAAGCCATTCGACATGAATATTATTGTGCGTATTTTATGAGCAGCAAACAATCCAAAGAGAAAGCAAATGTTCACGATGCATGTGTTCTGGAAATCGCCGAAGAAATGAAAAAGGACAAGTGGGAAGTCCGCGCGGACCTTCCAGGCTTCGAGAAACCAGAAAAAATCGGGCCATATACGCCGGACCTGACAGCCACGAAAAAAGGTTGCATGAAACGCATTTGCGAAGTCGTGACCGAAGAAATGTTTCAAGGCGACAAGCAGCGGTACACTGAAGTAAAAAATTACTGTGACGAATACGACTTACACTTCTTCGTTGTCGATAAAGATGGAAAACACAAAGAAATTGACCCAGCCACGTATGGGGAAAAGTAGTTTCTAAAATGGAGCTCATTCGCAAATTATAGACTTGGGCGAAAAGGTGAAAAGCAACATTAACTATGCTATGACAAACGATGGTGAATTGAAAATGAGCGAACTTGTTAACATGGCATCAATCCAATTATGCGGAGATAAGCAAAACTTCATACTCGACAAGAAAGATTTCAAAACAGGCAGCAAAGGCTACTATAGTCAGGGTAAGATGGTAGCTGGGGGCAAGAAGTACCAGGTCCAAATTCAATGCGTTGAAATTGGCTCAAAGCTCAAAGAACAAGAAAAATAAGCTGTGACCAAAGGTCCAGTTTCTTTAACTATTTATAATCAATAACGACTTAACTTAGCGAGCACGCTGAAGCTTGGCGTTCCTGATATAAAGAAAAGGAAGATTTAGTTTAGGACTACTGCCTTTAAGATCGTCACTGGATAAACAGGCGAAGAGTTCTCGTTGCCCATTTGCGCATTTGGTTGAACCTGCACGTTTGCAATCTTGTTGACTATTTCCATTCCGCCGATTACTTGCCCGAAAACTGTGTAAGTTGAGTCGAAGGAGGCTTGGCTATTGTCTGCCTGGTTTATGAAAAACTGGCTTGTCGCTGAGTTGGGCTCGCTCGTTTTTGCCATGGCGATTGTCCCAACGGTGTTGTGGTTGTCGTTGCCGATTTCATCGTTGATTGTAGGAACGTTTATGGTTTGGTTCATCCCGCCTTGAATCATGAAACCCGCGATGACTCGATGGAAGATGGTTCCATCGAAAAAGCCTTGCTTTACCAAGTTTATGAAGTTCTGAGTCGTAATCGGTTTATCATCACGCATCTGGATTGTAATGTTGCCTGTGAAAGAATTGCCTGATGAGTCTGTTCCACTTACCATAAAGAGGATTCGTTTTCCGTTTGCGCTGTATTCACCCGCAGGAGCAGTTAACGGCGTTGCGGAGGAAGTGTATACTGGTACGGGAGTTGGAGACGGAGCAGGAGTAGCGGTTGGGGCTAAGGTCGGATTAGGGCTGACATTGTTGGGGGCACTAGGCTGATTTAACAAAACAAGAACTACCGCTGCAACGATTATGATTGCTGCAGTAATTGCTACAAGAATGATTTTGCGTTGGCGTGCCCGGCCTGCATTGGTGTATGTCTTTGGTTTTCGATTTGAACTGGGGCTCATGTCCACAATAATCGAAAGAATTTTTATTTAAACGTTTCAACATTTGTCACTGAAAAGTCTTGAGAAACTACTTTGCAGAATTTGATTTCCAACCCTACAAATCGCCATCTTTTGGATTGCAAAACGTTTATCCGCAATTATTTGTTTATTTATATCGGATATTCTCAAAACCAACTTTACCTGGAAAACTGTGTTACATCCTCAAGAAGGTTAAGCATGAGTAACGCCTATGTTATCCACACAGACTTCGATGAAATCATAACCGAGGTAGCGAAGCTCCAAGAAGTCGACAAAGAAACAGTAGAAAGCATCACCATCTTCGTTGGTAGACTTCAGGACATGGCCTACAAGGTAGAACCCGTAATCAAACGCGAATCTCATGAAGACGAGAGGCAACTTTGGGAAGAATATCGGCAGTTGCAACAACAAAAACTAGTTCTGCTGGACCTGACGCATGAGTATGAAGGATTCCAGAAAAATTTGAAAGAACTCAACCCTCAACTGGACTTCCTCATTAAAGACGCTTTAGAAGAGCTGAAAGATCACATCGGCGTTTCAGTAGAGACTCACCGAGCGCATATAGATATTCTTGAAATCTATAACACCCGTCGCATTGAAGTTTTGGCGCTAGTAATAACTTCGGTCATATCATATCTAGCAGTATGGGAGTTTTTCGTCAGAGACCTTCTATTGAGCATTGTTTTTCCATCCGGTTTATCACCTGGTCTCAATTACGTCCTAGTTCTAATAACACTCGTACCTGTCTTCTCGGCCGTCGTTTGGGCCTGGGCAAACCGTGGGAAGCGCTTCTAGAATCACGAGACTACTTGCGCTAACCTGACAGTCACATAGAAGGTGGTTCTTTCGTTTTTTCAACATTAAAACCAATTGACTCAACTGTTTCACGAAGAAACGAACTTGTATGGGTTAAAGCCCTCAAGCCATCCTGAAGCGTGTATTCGGCAGAATGATTTGGCGATAAGGAGCGAAACCCGAAAATAAAACTGCGATGCCCCCACATTTTTTTCTCATTTCAAAAAATAAAAGAAATGTGTGAACCAAAAGGCTCCATTGTATTTTTATTCTGTAGGCGTAGGCTGATACCTTGACAAGTAGCCTTTGGTTATTTTTGGAGGCCTAGGCTTCCAAGAAGCAAGACGAACCCGAATTTCGGCATCAGTCAACTCTACATTGATTTTGCGACTCGGAATATCGATGGTTATGATGTCACCATCTTTGATAATTGCTATGGGTCCGCCTTCAGCAGCTTCTGGCGCAACGTGACCTACGCATCCGCCCCTAGTGGCACCTGAGAATCTACCATCCGTAATTAGAGCAACACATTCGCTCAAACCCATACCCGAAATTGTAGCAGTTGGCATTAGCATTTCGGGCATGCCGGGTCCGCCTTTTGGCCCTTCGTAACGGATGACGACAACGTCGCCTGATTTGATTTCCTTACGTTTCATGGCTGCGACGGCGTCTTGTTCTGAATCGTACACCATGGCGGGTCCTGTATGTTTAAGCATCTTGGGGGAGACGGCGACTGCCTTCACAACTGCACCTTTTGGTGCAAGGTTGCCTTTGAGTATAGCGATGCCGCCTTCTTTGTGAACCGGGTTGCTTAGCGGTCTGATTACTTCAACGTCTTTGACACTGGCGTTTTGGACATTCTCCCAAACAGTCTTTGTCGTCACCGTGAGAGAATCTTTGTGCAAGAACATTTCAAGCTCATTCATAAGAGCGGGGATACCTCCGGCATCATCCAGTTCCTCCATATCATGAGGTCCACTGGGAACCATACTGCACAAATGAGGAACCTTGCGGCTGATGTCATCAAAAGTCATAATCGGAAGCGAAACGCCTGCCTCTTGCGCAATTGCAGCAAGGTGTAAAACTGTGTTTGAAGAACCACCTAACGCGGTGTCGACTACCACTGCGTTTTCAAACGCACCCTTAGTTAAAATGCGCGAAGGCCTCACATTATTCATGACGAGCTCCACAATTTTCTCACCTGTCTTCTTGGCGAGACGCATCTTGGCAGCACTAGCTGCCAAAGCCGTGGCACAGTAAGGAAGTGACATGCCAAGAGCCTCAGTCATGCACGCCATAGTGTTTGCAGTGAACATGCCGTTGCAAGAACCACACCCTGGACAAGCAACCTGTTCAAGTTCAGAAAGCTCCTCATCGCTTATTTTTCCAGCAAACGCTTTTCCCGTAGCCTCGAAAACTTGGTCAACACCAACTTTCTTGCCGCCGAGACTGCCAGACTTCATGGCGCCTCCAGTTATAGCTATTGCCGGCAAATCAAGCCTCGCGGCGGCCATGAGCATACCAGGAGTGACTTTGTCGCAGTTGGAAATCATAACCATGCCATCTAAGCGGTGGGCTTGCATCATCACTTCGACGGAGTCTGCGATTAGTTCTCGGCTTGGGAGGCTGTAACGCATACCTTCGTGACCCATCGCTATGCCATCGCACACAGCAATAGTGTTGAATTCAAACGGAGTTCCACCAGCAGCAAGTATACCTTCTCTGACAGCGTCCCCAAGTTTCTGCAAGTGAATATGCCCAGGAACGATGGAGGTGTAGCTGTTAGCTATTCCAATGAATGGCTTCTTGAAATCATCTGCAGTTAACCCAACAGCCTTGAGCAGCGCGCGGTGCGCAGCTCTTTCGACGCCGCATTTGACTTGGTCACTTCTTAAACTCAAACTCTTGGCCTCCGATGAATACGTTGCACGTAGCAGAATATTGATGGTTATATTGTTAAGTCTTTTGCGGCAACAATCGCCTTATCAACACAAAAATCACCAGTTACTCCAAGAGTTTATAGACATAGCCAAAGAAGACCTAAGCAAAGCGTACTCCTCGATGAAGAAAAGAGGCACAGTAATGACAAATAACCTTAAGTCAAACACAAGCAAAACGCGAGTACTCGGAATGATTGGGTCTTTAGGACCCTTCATCTATATAGTCGCTACCCTCACGGGAGGATATCTATGGACAGGCTATTCACATTACAGCGAAACCGTAAGCACGCTCACTTCTTCAGGAGCACCAAACCAAGCCATCCTGACGCCATTGTTTGCCGCCTACAACATCTGCGTTCTACTACTTGCAGTTGGCTTATACATTGGAATAAGAAACAAAGGCGCTCGTGTGGGATCGACACTAATGGCCTTAGCGGGAGCATGTGGACTTCTGCTCTTCTGGTTTCCTCAAGATTTCCCTCAAGGACCTCCAACCACGTTTACAGGAACAATGCACGTAGCGATAGCAGGCATAATCGCGTTTGCTTCCTTAGCCTCAGTCTTAGAATACGGACTGTCGCTTAGAAAAAATGCAAGCTGGAAAACATTTGCGCGATTTTGCCTAATCTGGTTCCCAATAGCACTAATGCTTGGAGGATTTGGAGCTGCATCCATCACCACTGCATACGCGGGCTTGGCGGAAAGACTATCGATAGGATCAATACTTGTGTGGATCGAAATTGCAGGAGTTTTCCTTTTTACCCGCTCAAAAACATTGAATCCTGCAAAACTAACCTAAAGTACTTTTTTGACTTTTTCCAACACTTCAGAGAAGTCGGCAGGTTCACCTGGCTTCTTCATTTTTTTCGAAACCTTTAGGATAGTTTCGTAACCTTTTTC
>DATJPJ010000023.1:0-8524 GCA_035506455.1 Candidatus Nanoarchaeia archaeon | reverse complement strand
TGCAATCAATGACCAATAAGAAGGTTAATGGTTGCTGCGTAAATCATAAGTTAAATAACTAACC
Source organism: Candidatus Nanoarchaeia archaeon (assembly GCA_035506455.1). Classification (GTDB taxonomy): domain Archaea; phylum Thermoproteota; class Bathyarchaeia; order Bathyarchaeales; family Bathycorpusculaceae; genus JADGNF01. The sequence goes on along the minus strand of DATJPJ010000023.1, from coordinate 8,460 downwards.
GCCACGTAAAAACAATTGACTCCGTGACCCGCATGTTAGACATCAAACTAATCCGTGAATACCCTGAGATAGTGAAGACGAACTTGGAGAAACGGGGGAACCCACAAAACCTTACTATGCTCCAGGAGCTCGTTGAGGCGGACAAGAAATGGCGAGAAGACCTTACTACGCTCAATGATTTGCGACATGATCGCAAACTGTGCACACAAGAAATTGCCATTCTCAAGAAAGCCAAAAAGGACGCTGCCAGTCAAGTTGAAAAGGCAAAAGTCGTGGATACTCAAATCACCGCGATGGAGAAAGAAGTCACAGTGTTGGAGCAGAAAGTTCGCGATTATCTCATGCGATTGCCTAACATCTTGCACGAGACGGTTCCTTTTGGAACTGGCGACGCTGACAACGTTGAGGTGAAAAAGTGGGGTACGATAGCCAAATTTTCGTTCACGCCGAAGAGTCACATTGACCTTGCGTTGAATTTGGATATAGTAGATGTTGAAAGAGCGGGAAAAGTCGCAGGTGCTCGATTCTTCTACTTCAAAGGATTGGGAGTAAGACTAGATTATGCGCTTATGCAGTATGCTATGGAATCCCTTGCGAACAAAGGCTATACACTCATCGAACCGCCTTATTTGATGAAGCGGGAGCCCTACGAAGGGGTAACGAGCATGGGTGATTTTGCTGACGTCCTTTACAAGGTCGAAAATGAAGATCTGTATCTCATCGCTACGTCGGAGCATCCCATGGCGGCGATGTACATGGGTGAAGTCATGAAACAAGTGGATCTGCCTCTCAAAGTTGCGGGTGTTAGCGCGTGTTTCCGTAAGGAAGCTGGTGCGCATGGTAAGGATACTCGAGGCATCTTCCGTACTCACCAATTTAACAAGATTGAGCAGTTTATCTTCTGCACTCCGGAGGACTCGTGGGTGATGCATGAGGAACTTCTCAGGAATGCCGAGGAGCTGTTTCAGGGACTTGAAATTCCCTATCATGTGGTGAACGTGTGCACGGGTGATATAGGTACTGTTGCTGCGAAAAAATATGATATAGAAGCTTGGATGCCGGCCCAAGGGATGTACCGAGAAGTTGTCAGCTGCAGTAACTGTACGGACTATCAGGCCAGGAGGTTGGGGATTCGTTACCGCGAGAAAGAGGGGGCTCCGCCTATTGGCTGCTTACATACTCTCAATAGCACCGCTGTTGCTACGGGCAGGACAATTGTTGCTATCTTGGAGAATTATCAGCAGGAAGATGGCTCTATTGTGGTTCCTAAGGTTTTGCGAAAGTATATGGGTGACATAGAGAAGATTAGCATCAAGCGCTAAACCTTTTAATATTGCTTTGAGAATGCTAAAGGCGCGTTCGGAGGATTTCACTTGTCTTCGAAAACTACTAAGCACGTTCGCGATAAATGGCGAAGCAAATCATGGTATATGATAGTCGCACCGCCGTACTTCGGTAACGTCGAATTGGGTTCAATCCCTGCTGGAGATGAAAAATTGCTAATCGGAAGAGTAGCAGAAGCCACTCTATACGATATTACAGGTGACTTTTCGCACCAGTACTTGAAAATGTTCTTCCAAGTTAATGCCATAGAAGGCAAAACAGCTCGCACGCTCTTTAAGGGTCACGAGTATAGCCGCGATTACCTGCGTAGCCTTGTGCGCAGACGAACAACCAAAGTCGATGGCCTCTTCAACCTTACCACAAAAGACGGTTTCAAACTTCGCATTGCCGTTTCCGCTTTGACGCTGTCGAGAATCAAGACGTCACAGGAAAAGATCATCCGCAAGATCATGGACAGAATTATAAAGGAAAAAGCAGCTCTGCTAACACTCGATCAATTCGTGCAAGAGATGGTTCTTGGCAAAATCGCATCGGACATTTACAACGAATCTAAGCTTGTCGCGCCACTGAGGCATGTTGGCATACGCAAATCTAAGCTTGTTGGCCAACCGGCAGTCTTGCCAGAACAGGTTCCTCTTCCAGAGCCAGGCGCCGAGACAGAAGCAGAGGAAGAAGAAGCAGAAGCATAATTTAGTCCTAAAGGCTTTTTTGCCTTTCAACAATTTTATTTTTGCCTTGTCCACTGAAGAAAAAACTCGATCTTTAGAGGCGAATCTGTTATTAGTCGAGTAAACCTCTAAAGCAATCCGTAGAAAGTGAATATTATGGCTAAGAACGCAGGTGTTCATGAAAAGGGCAAATTCACTCTTCAGCAGCTTATGGATAGCATAAAGCAGAGTGAGAACTGTGAGAAGACTGGTGCCATTGCTCTTTTTATCGGTGTTGCTCGGGGAGAAAACAACGAGGGTCAAAAAGTTCAAAAATTGAGTTTGGAGGCTTACGAGGAGAAAGCTAACGAGATGCTTGAGGACATCTGTGTTGATCTTCAGAAGAAACCGGGCATAGTGGATGTGCAGATCCACCATCTGCTTGGCGACTTTAATGTTGGTGACGACATGGTTTATGTTTCAGTTGCGGGGTCACATCGACCGGAGGTTTTCTCAGTCCTGCGTGAAGCCGTTGAACGGTACAAGCATGAGGCGCCCATTTTCAAGAAAGAAACCATAGTCGATGCAGAAGGCAAGACGCGGGAGACGTGGGTTTCAGAGGGGCACAGCACGTAGATGAGTGGCTGATTTTAGCGTGCAATTCAAATAATCCGTGTTGACACATTTCTTGACTTAACGGATTGGTGAAAGGCATGATTACTGCTTTGGCTGGCGGAGTAGGAGCGGCAAAACTGCTTTTGGGACTTACTAAAGTGATGAACCCTGAGGATTTAACTGCCATCGTGAACACTGGCGACGATATTCAGCTTCATGGCTTGCACATATCACCTGATCTTGACATTGCGTCTTACACGTTGGCGGGCATCGTGGATGAGGAGAAGGGTTGGGGTATCCGAGGGGATACGTTCCATTGTCTCGATGGTTTGCGTAGGTTGACGGGCGATGAATGGTTCAACTTGGGCGACGGGGACCTTGCGACTCACATCTTTAGGACAAATTTGCTTCGTTGCGGAGCGTCATTGACGGAGGTCACTGAGGAGATTACACGCGCATTAGGTGTTAAATCGAGGATTTTTCCGATGACTGATGACAGGTTTGAAACCCGAATCGTAACCCGTGAGGGCACTATTCATTTTGAGGAGTACATGGTAAAGCGCGGTGCGAAAGACGAGGTGTTGGGAGTTGAGTTTTTTGGCGCTGACAAAGCAGAACCGGCCGCGGGTGTTATTGAGGCCATAGAGGAAGCGGATCAGGTTGTGGTTTGTCCCAGCAACCCTGTAGTAAGCATTGGTACGATCCTTGCTGTGAAAGGAGTGCGGGATGCGTTGAAGCGTACAAAAGCCCAGAAGATAGCCGTAAGCCCAATTATTGCTTGTGCTCCGGTGAAAGGGCCAGCTGATAAGTTGCTGCGAGGGTTGGGACGAGAAGTATCGGCGTTTGGCGTCGCGGAGTTGTATGCTGATTTCTTGGACACTATCATAATTGACACTGCAGATTCTATTGAGAGGAAACGTATTGAGCAACTTGGTGTCAAAGTTAGGGTGACGAATACTTTGATGAAGAGTTTGGAAGATAAGTCGCGTCTGGCGAGGATCGTTTTGGAAGGATAGAAGTTGGTTGATGCGCGCTTGTTTTTAGCATGATTTTCATCATTGCGTCAACCTTGCGAGTTTTGTTGGACAATGGTCATTTTTCTTTACTTGCCCGCTGTTGGAAGAACTGGTCATAAACACGAAGTTGTTGCTATTTTAGCTATATAGTCTAATGAGAGGACTATATACTATTAGCATGAAGCAAATAAGATGCTTGTGTTTATTCTACGTTGGCGATGCAATGGCGAAGAAGCTGGCAAGAAAGGGTAAAGACGAGAGCAAAAAAACTGTTGAGCCATTCTACTTTGCTCATGTGTGATCTGCGTCGCTATTTTCTAATGTGAATTTGAGGGGGATAAGAAGTGCAAAAACAAAACAAGAAGAAAAGAGATAGGGCTGAAGATGCCGAAATTACGGACTGGTTCCTCGCTATCGACTCGTGCTTGGCTTAAACGGGCCAATCGAAAAAGTCTCGAGCACGATTTGAGAATAAGGGTTATATCTTTACTGTGTGGAATAAAGCTATAGGAGTTGTCACGTTGGAAAGAAGAAGCTACGATTGGTTTGAGAAGCGGCGCCGAACAAAAGGCTTAGAACTTGCTCATGAACAAATTAGCAAAGCATTCGACACAGTTTCTCTTTTGCATAAGGCCATGAAAAGCTTCGCGGAAGCTGACTTTGCTGAGACAAAAAGGTATGTTCTTGATTTGTACAGGGCTGAAGAAGAGGTAGATAAGCTGCGCACCGACGTTTTCACGGAGCTCAGCAAGGGTGCTGCGCTTGTGGCGGATTACCGCGAGGATCTGTTGCATCTGGTAAAGAGGTTAGATACTCTGGCTGATCACACTAAAGATGCCGCCCGTTGTCTTGAAATGTTGGGGAACGTGAAGATTCCGGCGGAGCTCTGTCAGAAAACGGTGTATATGACGGAGAAGCTTGTGGATACTGCTCAGGCTCTACGTAGCGGCATAGAAAAGATAACCTCGAGCCCAGCAGAAGCTGCAGCAGAGGCCAAGAAAGTGGAAGAAAATGAGCATGAACTTGACCAGGAATACTTGAAGGCAAAGAGTCTTTTCGTCAAGTACGGCGAAGAAATTAATTGCGGAGCCATGGTAATCTTCGACGATCTTATCGAGTTCATAGAGCACGCGGCCGACATGTGTGCAGATACAGCCGACTACATAGTTATCCTCTCGAATAGAGAATAAGCCGAAACTGGCTTTTCTCATTCCTTGTTTGTTTTCTTCTTTTAACAAGATGTTAATGAAAAAAGAAAGGTGGAGCGTTGTTGACGTTCTTCTGCTCCGTCGATTTATTTGGTTTTGCGGGACTTTATATTTTGTAGTATTTTGCATAGAGAGTTATGCCGACGGCTAAGACTGCTACGCATGAGGCGGAAACGATGGCTAAGTCGAGAAGTATCGTTGTGCTGGAGATGCTTGCGCCTCTGATGAGTAGTGTGGTTAGGGCGTTAGTGACGTAGTAGCTGGGTACGAGCTTGCCTGCGACTTGAGCGGTTGATGAGAGTGATGCTCCGACGAAAGTGCCTAGGAATAGTTGTGGGAGCACGAAGAGGAAGCTTATGCCGGTTGCTGCGCCTGGAGATTTAGCTATGGTTGCTGTAATTAGTCCGAAGCCTACGTTGGAGAGCGAAAACAATAGCACCAGGAGAAATGCGAACGCATATGTTGGTGCGCCTACGTTGGGTCTAAAGCCTAGCGTGTAGGTGATTGCGAAGACTAATGCTGCTTGAATGAGTGCGATGCCCATGTAAGATATTACTTGGCTTGCCATGAACTCGGTTGGTGTGGTTGGTGTGATTCGGATGCGTTTCATCATGCCGTTTTCTCGGTCTTGAGCGAATGATTGGCCGACCATCATTATTAGAAAGATTGAGGCAAAGGTGAACATGCCTGGGACGATGAAGTCGAGGGCTGATGAATGTTCGACGTTTATCAAAGAGGCTGTTTCCAAATGGATAGGGCTAGACTGGACTTGCAGGTTTTGGCCTTGTATTGTGTTTAGTGTCTGCTGGATGATTGGGGGAACTGCTTGAGTTGCTGTTAGCGATGCTTTGTCTAGGTAGAGGGTTATTGTGGAGTTTACCCATGTGTTTGGGTTGTTTTGGCTTGTTGTGTAGGATGTGAAGCTGAGGGTAAAGTTGTCGGGAATTATCATGATTGCTTGGACGTTGCCTTGTGATAGGGCGTTTTGGGCTGTTTGGTTGTCGATGTAGGTGTGGAGGTTCATTATTTTTGTGTTTGCCAGCGTGTTGAGGAGTAGTTGTGAGGCATTTTGGGAAGTGGCTGTGTCCATGTTGACTATGCCTATGTTGTAGGTGGGTTGGTTGTTGCTTCCGACTCCTCCGAATGATGCGCCGAATGCAAAAACGAAGATTATTGGAAACAGGAAGATCATGAATAGGACTGCGGGTTCGCGGATTGTTTTTTTCATTTCTTTTTTGGTTAGGGCGATTATGCGTTGAGTTTTCATTTAGGCGTCCTCCCTGATGTTTCGTCCGGTGAGTTTGATGAAAACTTCTTCTAGGTTCTTCACGTCGTGTTTAGAAATCAGTTGTTGGGGTGTGCCTAGTTCGATGAGTTTGCCGTGGTCGATTATTCCGACGCGGTCGCAGAGTTCTTCTGCTTCTTCCATGTAATGTGTCGTTAGGATGAGGGTTTTTCCTTCTTTTTTGAGGTCTTTTAGGAAGTCCCATACTGCGTGTCGAGATTGGGGGTCTAGGGCAACTGTGGGCTCGTCAAGAAATACTATTTCGGGATCGCTGATGAGTGCCAGTGTTAGGCTTAGGCGTCGTTTCATTCCGCCGCTGTATTTGCTGGATCTTCTTTTTGCGTCTTCAGATAGGCCCATTTTGTCGAGGAGTATTTCGCTTCTGGCTTTGAGTTTTGCTTTGTCCGTTGCGTGGAGGTTTCCGAAGAGATCCACGTTTTCTGCGCCGGTCAAGTAGGGGTAAATTGCTGTTTCTTGTATGCATACCCCGATTAGGTCTTTTGCTTTTGCTGGTTCTTTTTGCACGTCGTAGCCGCATACTTTTGCGGTGCCGGTTGTGGATCTTAGGAGTCCGCATAGTATGTTTATTGTTGTGGTTTTGCCTGCTCCGTTCGGGCCGAGTAGTCCGAAGAGTTCGCCTTTGGGAATTTGTAGGGATAGGTCTTCCAAGGCGGTTGTGTCTTGGTATTTCTTGCTTAGATGTTCAATTACTATGGCTGGTTGGTTCATGTTTGGTCATTTCCGTTTTGTTTCTGAATGCGAGTTAGCGTGGAGGAATTTAGTTTCACGTCAACAGTCAGGTTTAGAATAGAGCCAAGAAAGAGTGTTAGAAGTTCGTTTTGTCAACTGGTTGGTTGAAAAAGAAGCACTATGTGTTTGCTGCGAGTTTGTCTCGCCATGTGCTAAATATGTAGCCTTTGTAGAGTATGTTGGGTACTACGAAGTTGACGGTGGGTTCTGTTTCGAGGCGTTCTCGCAAGTTCTGCAGTTCGTTCATTGTGTTGGTCCAGACTGTGAAGGTTACTTTGTTTGGGATGTTGGCGAAGGTCCAGTAGAACAGAGTGTTGGGCGCGTATTTTCTGAGGATCTGGAAGGGTGCGGTGTTTATGTCTGTATTTGGTTTGAGGTGAACGTCGATGAGTGTTATGATGTCGTTGGATTTGTCCGGGTACCATTCAAGGCCGAGCTCTATGAGGTTGTTTTTTGTCATTCGGCTTAGTCTGCGTCTGACAGTTTTCGCTGAAATGTTTATGGTTGCTGCTATTTCTGAGATGGCTTTGCGTGAGTCATCTTTTAAGGCGTTTATTATTTTGTAGTCCAATTCGCAGAGGGAAAGGTCTGGGGATTTGAGATTTGGGTTAAACTGGATTGGAGCAGAAGCCATTATGCCTGTTGTTGGTTCAGGAATTTTTGCTTCTTTTTCGATGTAGTTTAGGAGGTCTGCTAGCTGGTTTATGTTCTGCAGGTAAGCGCCTATGTAGAGGAATTTGCCTCCGCCTTCTGCAAGCCAGTAGATGGAACCGTTTGTCTTGAGTTTTGCTGGCAAATCTTGAAAGGAGCTTAGCTGAGAAGTTCCTGATACGAAGACTACGATGGCGGTTGCGCTGAAAAGGCTTACTTTGGCAGTGAATTTGCATATAACTCCTGTTTCGATGAGCAACTGGATACGTTTGTGAACTGCGTTGACGGACAAGTTGAGTTTCTTGGCTAGTTCCGCGTAGGATAATCTAGAGTTGGCTGACAGGTGCATTATTAAACTCATGTCGGTCTTGTCCACAGGGCACCAAAACACTCTATGCGTGTATGAGTTTAAAAGCTGTTATTTTAAATGGGCAAAACATCGATGCACTTAGTTGAGTCATCAATGAAATAGTTTGGTTTAGGCTGAACCCGGATTGCTTGATAGTTTGGACCCCGGTCATTTGCCGGGACATTAATTTTTTCAATCGTCGCGACAATGGGGAAAAATCTTGTTTTTGGGTTTAACGCGGTTTGCTTTTTTTGAAAGCACCTTATTGGCAATTGTCCTGCGATTGTCCCATTGTCTCAAGAAAGGTTTGCGAATAGGTTGTTTCACTTCTAAGACGCAGAAGGTGGTTCGCTATGGTTCTTGTGGTTAAACTTTTATATGGTCTATTCTAAGAGTGGTTGCTTGAAAGGTTGCCTGAATGAAAAAAGGTTCTTTGCTTCTGGTTGTTGTCGCTTTGCTCATCGCGATTCCAGTGTGCATTGCGCCCACAACCTTGGGGGCTGCGGGCAACTCTGAAGCTGGCGACTGGACGATGTTTCGTCATGATCCTAGTCACAGCGGCTTCACAGCAGGTAACGTTACGGATTCTGCTAAG
>DATJPJ010000022.1:0-10822 GCA_035506455.1 Candidatus Nanoarchaeia archaeon | reverse complement strand
TCGGTCAACACTGTGTTGAAATTACCGTATTATTTAGTCAGAGACCAACAGACCAAGCTTTATGAAAGTAAAATAGACGTATTTAGCTAATCATCTGCTGTTGATGGCTCGATAATTGTTAGCGTCAAGGTTGACTTCACATCTTCCAAAGTGCGGATTCCTTTAGATACGATCTCCTTAACCTGACTCATAGATCCCGCTTGAACCATGGCAACAGCATCGTACGTGCCACGTGAGGAATAAGCTTCACTTACTCCGTTTACCTCCGTCAAAGCTTTTACCAATTCGAAAGCATTGGACCTTGAGTTGATGAATACAAAAGCCTTGGGCATAATCGACCAGCACCCAAACTTTCCTTTTTATTTAAAGAGTAAGTTTACTGGATACCCTCTCGAACGCAGTAAAAGTTGCCGTTTATTCTTTTGAATGAGGGGCACTTTCCGTTATGACAGTGTTCGAGCCATTGACAAGGCGATTGGACGTCAAAAACACGGCGTTTGTATGTGTAGACGTTGGCAATCGAACGGTATTTAGTGTTTTCCTGTTTTGGCATTTTACTTAATACTGCTCCCATTCAGACACCTCAAAATTCTTTTAATCTGTCAATGGAGAAAGATATTATTAAAATATTGTAACAGTGTAGACACTACAACAACAACTATCAAATTTCCATTTAAAAGTGATTTTCATGACGTTAATTCGCAATATTTTCGCATCCAGTAAGCAAAACGCTAACTTTGGAGAAAAGAACTGATTCCATAATCTAAAAACGTTCAACATATTCAAAGGAAAGTAATATCTACAAGTAGAAAGCAACAGTCACAAGGTGCCAATATGGAGTTCCGAGGAAGAGACATAACCAGCGTCGAAGACCTCACCAGAGAAGAAATAAACTACATCTTAGCAGTCAGCAAAACTATGGAGCCTTTAGTTACCAGAGGCTCTGACATGCTTAAAGGGAAAATTCTCGCCAACATATTTTTTGAACCATCCACTCGCACACGTTTAAGTTTTGAAGCTGCAATGCTCAAGTTAGGAGGAAATACCATAGGTTTCGCCGATGCTGAAAGCACTAGCGTCAAGAAAGGCGAAAACCTAGCTGACACCATACGCACAATTGAAAACTATGCTGACATCATAGCCATCCGCCACCCACTTGAGGGCGCAGCAAAACTTGCGGCCGAATTCGCCAAAATTCCTGTAATCAACGCTGGAAGCGGATCGGAAGAGCACCCGACACAGGCGCTTATAGACTTGTATACAGTGCAAAAAGAAAAAAACAAAATTGATGGATTAAAAATTGCGTTAATCGGCGACCTACGGTACGGTCGCACAGTTCACTCGCTTGCCTACGCGCTGTCACTTTACAATATCGAGTTAACCTTGGTATCTCCTGAAGTGCTTAGAATGCGGCGTGAAGTCCTGCGGACAATACAAGATAAGATTCCAGTTACGGAGACGGAAAATTTGGAGGAAACCGTAACTCAGGCAGATGTTCTATATGTCACGAGGATTCAGAAGGAACGGTTTCCAGATCAGGCAGAATACGCGAAGGTCAAGGGCACCTATCGGATAGATTTAAAAACTCTTGTTAACGCCAAAAAAGACCTTATCATTTTACACCCTTTGCCGCGAGTTGATGAAATCGCCCCTGAAGTCGACGTTACCCCGCAAGCGCGGTACTTCCAGCAGGTGTTAAACGGGGTAGTTGTTCGAATGGCGCTGCTCGCTCTCTTGCTTGGTGCAACCAAATAGCCAATTTATGTTGCTTCGAAACGGTCAAACTCTACAAGTGCACCCATGGAGCCGCAAGAGGGACACTTGTGCAGTTTTCCAAACCAGCTTTTTTTGCATCCGCTGCAGAAAGTAATTGCGCGATTATAAGTGAAAAACTCGACGTCATGATTTTCCACAAGACTGCTGGTGAACTTTAGAAGATCTTCAGGCTTGAAGTCAGAGCCGTTTACATCAACGATAGTTAAGCTTCCCCCTCGGCTAACAGATTTAAGTCTTCGCTGGGCATCCAGCTGCTCGCTTGGAACCGACAAGAAATTGCCATTTTGAAGATGCATCCGCCTTGTTGTCGTATAGAAAGGTCGCTCTCGAGTCCCTGAAAACTTGACTTTTGCAACACCATATTTCTCCATGTCCAACTGTGCCAATCTGGCTGAGCCCTCGGGACTGCTAAGGACCGTTGGAAACAGGCGTTTTCCATGCTTTCTTCCCGTCTTGGTTATGTAGGCTTGGGTGTTTTGGGCAATTTCTTCCATGAATTTGGCGCTTTCAGGATGACTTGATGGTTTGTCCGTAAAGCTTTCTACGGCTTCATCTATCCCTGCAAGGTTTACGATGCCGCTGCAGTTTTCCAGCCTAAAGTATGTGTCACCATTTGTGCCTTGCATTAGGAAAGGCAGCGCTACCTTCCCGTATTGTTTAAGAGCGCGGTGCTTGATGCTTAAGGCTCGCATCGCTAGTTCGCATCGTTCTTTGAGAAGTTCGAAAAATTTGGTTTTGTCTTTTTCGCTTTCATGAACTATCCTTGGTATATTAATAGTGACATAACCTAGGCAGCCAGTGCGTAAAGTGTCGGTTTCCCAGTCTGAATCATCAGCTACATCTGACTCAAGTTTTACTCCGGAAGCTGAGAAGGAGACAGCTTTACCCGTTTTAGACTGCGGACCAACGAAGTAAACAATTCCTCGTTCAGACGCCAATCCGTGTGCTTTTAGCATAAGTTCATTAGTTGCATCATTTTTCGCGGCTTCGACACTGGTTTTTATGATCAGCTTTAGGTTTAGAAGGGGTTTTTGTGAGCTTTCTTCAGCACAAACATCTAAGACGAGTGAAGCTAATAGGTTAGCTTCTGCTGCATAGTCCGCGTATTTCCCTGCGGGCTTACCTTGAGGTCCAATAGCGACTTTGTCGCCTAGAACAATTGGAATCGTAACGTCTAAACCCAAGGATGCATTCGCATGTTGATTTACGCTAAGCAGGAAAAGCCTCAGCGCCTCCTTGGTCCGTGTTGCCTCTAAACCTTTCAAGTACGGTGCCAGGAAAACGTTGAAGTAATCGACGGTTTGGATGTCGTTCACTTCTTGCTTGGTGAACAGCAGCATTGTTAACGTCGCAGCCAAAGCAGCTTCGAACGTTTCTGCTGGTTTCTCAGCTTGTTGCTGTGGGTTAAGAGCTTCAAGATGCAGGCCATTTTGCAAGAAAAACCTGAGGTCATGTTGAACCTCGCTTGGTTTAAGCACCCAAGTGCTCAAGCCGTTTATGTGAAGTGCGCCAGACACATGGGCGTCTGCGATGTCCCTAGGAAATACGTTGAGAAGGGTGTATTCACGGAAAACCGTTTTTCCAGCAGTTACTAAAGCAGGTCCTGGCTCAAGCGTGTTCTTCGACTCGATCAACGCCGTGACCTCATGCACCGGCATGCCAAGGCGAGTGAGTTTGTGTCGATAATCTTCTAGGCCTTTTTCGATAAGGGTGAAGTTGACGATTTCCCGGATAAGCGGTGCCGTTAGATACTTTATTTTGGATTTAACAAGAAGTTTTTCTGTTTCCTTAGCCGTCTTCTGAGCTTGGTCTGCAGGCATTTTTGCTTCGCGTATTAGGCTATTGGCGATTTTGTTGGCGTCGAATTCCTCGAATGTGAAGTGTGAAGTTCGAACGAGCATGCCTTTGGGCTTATCGGCTTTCTTTTCGACGCGATCAGCCACATCTATAATCATTTTGCCCAAGTCGGTTAAGAAGTATTTTTTGGCTTCTGAATCCACCTCGACCAAGTTTGCTTTCAACAGGAATTTTAGGTGGTATGCAAACCTACCTGCGTCGCGGCTTGGGTTCATTTTCAAGTGGTTCATGAGCTCTGTGTAACTAAGGGAGCTTTTGTCAAAGAGGAGGTTGAGAATTTGCAGCCTGAGCGGTGAAGAAACGGCTTTGAGAACTTTTACGCCGCGGGCGCGTGGGGGAAGGGTCATCGAGGGAATCCTCTTTGAGTGCCTGAAGGTATTGTACGGTCGATAGTTTAAACCTTAGCACCCAACGAACATTCAAGAAGTCACAGGGTTTGAAGGAAGAGATTATTGGAAACTGTCTTTTTTTACACATTTTTTTGCCTGTAACTAATTCCGGACAGGATTTTCGAGTTAATTTTGTTAAGAATGATGACGAGCAATGGTTATTCGAAATTCGGAAGAATTGCGCGTATTTTTTGAGGTTTCCTCTTAGCACAACTCTTTAAGTCAGCCACCCCTCATCTGATTTAAGGAGAATCAAAATGTTTATTCACGCCAGTATTCGAGTCAGCAACATGGAACGATCCATCGCCTTCTATGAGAAATTCCTAAACCTGAAACTTCAAAAACGTATGGAAATTCCGGCGAACAAAGCTGAACTTGCCTTCCTGCAGGATGCGCAAGCGAAAGGCGCTACCCTTGAATTGACGTTTTTCCGTGATCAAAAAAAGTTTGTACAGGCGGACTACGAAGACAGATTATTTGATCACTTGGCCTTCCAAGTTGATGAAATGAAAAAGACCTTGGACGCCATGCGGAAAGCAAGAGTCACGATCACTGATGAGCCATACAGACTTAGCCCAAAAGGATCGTTGATTGCTTTTGTGGAGGACCCCGACGGCACATTAATTGAGTTAATTGAAAAATCGTAGGTTTATGCCTCTTCCTCGCTGGCAAAACTGTTTCATGCTAATTAAGATGTAAAAGGATGGAAGAAAACAATGTCTAGCGCCGCCTCAACAAAGAAGCTTTCACTCTTCGATGTGACCAATTTGGTTGTAGGCGCTATAATAGGTGCGGATATTTACGTGGCATCCAGCCTTGGTGCGGGTTTGCTTGGACCGTTCTCGCTTGTTGTTTGGGTTATTGCGGGATTCATTGCAATAGTTATCGCGTTATGTTTTGCTCAGTGCGCAGCCCTGATTCCCAAGGTCGGTGGACCATATGCCTACGCTAAAGAAGCGTGGGGGCCTTTTGCCGGCTTCACAGTCGGGTGGTCGCTCTGGTTTGCGGAGTGGATTTCCCTAGCTGTTTTCCCCTTGGCTTTCACTCGTTACCTTATGTTTTTCCTACCTAACCTGAACTTCGCTACGCAGGTATTCGTGAAAAGTCTATTTGTCGCCTTCCTTGCCATCACAAACATTGTTGGCATCAAGGCAGCGGGAAAAATCAATGACTTGCTCACCATTGCAAAGTTAGCACCTCTTATATTCTTCACCATTGCAGGGGTCGCTTGGATGGTCTTGAATCCGGCTGTCTCGGCATCAAATTTTTCGCCTTTCATTCCATTCGGTTTTACTGGTTTTGGTTCCGCGTTGGTTTTGATTTTTTGGGCGTATGCAGGCTTTGAAATCTCCACCATACCTGCAGAAGAAATCGATGAACCACGCAAAACCATTCCAAAAGCCATCATAGTTGGCATTGCCATTGTAACTGTCTTCTACTTGGTTACGAACTTTGTGCTGTTTGGTGTGCGAAACTTTAACATTCTAGCGCAAGACACTGCGCCGCTGGCATCGGCAACTAAAAGCATACTTCCCACCGGTACGTTTCTCGCTCTCGTGGGTGGAGGCTTGGTCGGTATTGGCGCGCTTATTTCGGTCGCTGGCTCAGATGAATCAGGCATGATCGGAACATCAAGACTCGGCTTCGCACTTGCGGCTGATGGATTATTTCCAAAAGTCTTTTCTCGTGTGCATGTGAAATTCAAAACGCCCTATCTGTCCATCATCATCCAAAGCGTGTCAGCGTTAGTAGCTTCGATTGTGGGAAGCTTAGGTCTGCTGATTTCCGTGTCGGTGTTCTTTTTGGCTATCGCCTATTTGGCAACTGGCGCCTCTGTATTCACTTTCCACAAGAAAGGATTGACAACAAACAACAACTCTCGAAAAGAGCTAATAATTCCGGGGATTGGAATTGCTTTTTCGCTATTCCTCATTTCCCAATGCACGCTAACTCAGATTGCCGTCGGTTTCCTGTTGCTATTGATAGGGGTGCCGATTTACATCAAATACTCGCCCAAACATGAACTGACCGACCTGAAGCAATCGCTTATCTCAAGGGAAGCCACTCTGAAAAGGGTCGATGAGGAAGAACATGTGTTTTTGGCGCATCTAATTTTGCATGTAAAGCGGTTCTTCAGAAAAAAGAAAATGAGATAAAAAAAAGGCAATCAAATACTGATGAGGATTTTGCCGTTTTCAATTTTCAATTCATATTTTGGCTCCGGCGCATCGGCTGGTCCGCGTATCACTTTGCCAGTTTTTAGGTCAAACGTTGACCCGTGGCAGACGCACTCCACGTTTTCACCTTTGAGCGTTCCCTTGGACAAGGGGCAGCCCATGTGTGTACAGATATTGCCTATGGCGTAGTATTTGTTGTTCAGGTTTGCAAGCAAAATGGCTTTGCCATTGGCGTTTACAGCCATCATCTCGTCTGGTTTTAACTCAGAAGTGGAAGCTACATTAACAAATATCAAATAAATCACCTAAAAGCTTTGTTGGAAACATTGTTTCTTCAAGAATAAAACCATTCTCATTTTTAAAAAAGATGGCCCAATTTGGGCCGCGTTTATAATGGCTTTTAAGTCGACATATTGTCATGCATACGTCTAGTTCTCTCTTCTTTTTCCTAGTAACTTGATTAGGTCTAGGAAAATGTTTACAAAGTCTAAGTAGAGATTTAGAGCGCCTAGGATTTCTTTTTTTATGAGGTCTCCGTCGCTATATAGAGTGTTCTTGATGTTTTGCGTGTCGTATGCTGTGAGAGCTGTAAAAACGAGGACGCCAAAGATACTTAGTATCGTGTCGAGAACCGAGTTTCCAATGAACAAGTTGACTATCAACGCTAGTATGATCCCGAATAGGGCCATCGTTGCTATGTTGCCCACTGAAGTGAGGTCTGTCTTGGTTACGTATCCATAGAGACTCATGAAGCCGAACATAGCCGCTGTGATTGCGACTACGTAAGCGATGGAGGTTATTGAAAAAGCCAAGAAGATTGTTGAAAGGGTAAGCCCTGTGAGAAAGCAGTAGAGTCCAAATGTAATTTCAGCAAGACTATCCGGTATTCTCTTTATGAAAGCAACTACGCTAATGACAGCCACAAATTGCGCAATCAATAATCCATAGAAGACAACGTCATTGCCCAATATTACATTGTAAAGGTCTGGATCTTGCGAGACGAAGTATGCAGTAACCGTGGTAATCATTAAACCCAAAAACATCCAGAGAAACACTTTCTGAATATACGTATTGATTATTTTAGTTTGGTTTGATACTCGTGTCCACATAAGAATCACTCCAAAGTCAAAACCGAAACAGATTTAACGACAAAGAAAATGGGAACCCAAGAAACCTGTTTTCTTGGGACTTTAATTTTTCCTGACATTGCTGCATGCACCTATTTCACGTCCAATTCATCCTTCGCGGTTTCTACTAGATCGCTAAGCCATGTGCGACCAACCGCTCCAGAGACGATCATTTCAGCTCCGCTTATGAGAAGCGCCAATGCGAGAATGACAGCCAACGTTAGCACAGTGAGACCTGGGAGAACGAACACGACGAACGATAGGATGACGTCGACAATGCCTACGGCTACCATCACACCTTTGATCCAGTTAGCCATCGTCTTGAGCGTGTAGGCTACGAATATCCTGCCAACTCCATAGACTAGAAGACCTATCGACACTATGATCAGCAGAGTTAGAATAGCTAAACCTGGAAAGACTAGGACCAGTACTGCAAATATCAAAGACGTAATTCCTGCTATGACGCTGATGGCCCTCAAACCTTTGGAGAGGTCGCTAAGGCCTACTAGAGAGATGGATCTTATTGCAGAAAAGAAAATACCGAACGACAATAGAATGACGAGTGTTGAAATGCCCCAACCTGGAAAGATAAGCACTAGAACGCCTAACACAATGGACGATAAACCAGTTGCTATTTCTAAGGCGCGGAGCCAACCGGGTTGTTTTAATAGACTCAAAAAGGTTCATCCTCCAGTAGTTGCTTAGTTCTTTCTTTGGATTCAGTTGATTTCTTCTTGATCTCGGCAATTCTCGCTTCAATGGCCACTTTCGCCTCGCCCTTCGCTTTTGCCGCTTTCTTTTCCAAGGCATCAACCTTAGCTTTGGCTTCTTCTTCTCGATTCTGGCTCCTTTGTTTTGCTTGCTCTAACTTTGTTTGTAGCTTTTTGTTCAAGTTGTCAATTTTGTTTTGAAGCTTGGCTTTTTGGTCCGCTCGCGATTTAGCTTGCTCTGCTTTCAACTGAGCAATGTCAGCTTTGATAGCAGCTATATCTCGGGCGTCTTGTTGATGTTCAACGTCTGATCTTGTTGTTCGAAATACAGTGCCGCCAAGCGCTCCCATTCTGGTATCGACTGGAGTCACCCACTCCTCACTAACGTCTGAAACTACTGCCCATTTGCCTGCTGTAAGTTTTGCTGAAACCTCGTTGAGAAAATCTGCGTTGACTCCGGCACGGTCCATGTCCCATACGGCTCCGGCGAAGGTGCCTGCCAAGGCTCCTGCTGCCAATCCTACTGGACCTCCCAGAAGTCCGATCAGAGCCCCGACTGCCGTTCCACCAACTGTGCGAATCGGAAAATCGTCTCCTTCCTGCTTTATGGTAGTTGTTCCATCATCATTCTTTGTTATTATCGCTTCTGAGTGAATAGAAATGCTTCCTTCAGCATCGAGCGCCTTTAGCTCTCTGGATCCATCATACGCTTTTAATTCGTTTTCAAAAACTATTACTAGCATTCTTTCCATGTTTAGTTCGCCTCCTTTTGTGCGGAATTATCTTGAACATTCGTTCCTTTTCTTTTGATTTCGGTTTCATTGATATCAATTCTCAAAACACCCTTTCTGCCCGTGACTTCTAAAACCGAGTCTTCGACGAATCCTGCGTGTTCCAGTTTGCCTATTGTTCCTTCAATGACGGCGTTTTCTTGGATATCAGTGTTTAAGGTTATGTTTTTGAGGTTGGCTCTTGATTTTAGCTCAACTGAGAAAGAGCGTTCTTTTTCTATTGGTTTGCTTTCATTTGACATTTTTTGTTTCCTTCGGAACACAATTAGTTCGCTAATCCCATTAGTTTTGTTTGACGAGAATGTGTACTAAGATGCAACAGTGTGTACGCGTTGACATCGGTAACAACGCATGGGAATCTCACGTTTGTCATTCTTTTTCCAGAAAAAATTGATGAAGTAAAAAAGCCTTTTAAGCTTAATTTTGCCAAGGAACAGGATGTAGAGTGATACGCTAAATGGGTGATTATTATGGCAAAACAATCGATTCTTAAAGAAATGAAGGAAAAGTTTGAAAAAAGAAAGAGCCAAATCAGGAGCGAGTACGAATCCGTTGAGGAAAAAATGAAAAAAGAGAAAGAAATGAAGATAGCAAATTCTGAAAAAGAGTTCCGCAAAGAACTTTCCTTGGCTCTCAGAGAATTGTTGGGAAAAGAGGACTATGAATGGCTCAATAAATGGCTAGTGACAAACAAGGAAAAAGAAGCCGAAGACGCGGAAAAAAGAAAGAAAAACGATCGTGCAAACGAATTAAGGCAAATGAATGCTGAAGATTATCTTTTTGGTTATCTTAGTGAGGCAGAATTTGAAAAACAGATTAGTCAAAGCAGTGAAGCAAACAAACCCGAAGATGTTGAGCGGCTTACAAGTATATTGGTAAAGTTGCGTCAAGAAAAAGCATGGGTGAACGGAACTTTGTTGTAACTTGTCTTATCTTCTTTTTATGCTATAGCAATGGTGCAAAGAGCTTGGATTAAGTCAGAACATCATAGAGAAGAAGTCGCTATTAATCACAAAAAGCTTTCCTTTTGTATTGAAAAAAGGGAGCTTTCGCTCCTTCTTCTTAAGTTTCATTCTCTCCGTTCAGCCACTTATCGAATTCTTCATCGGATTTTTGGTCTCTTTCCTCGATTTCGGCGATCCTCTTTTCAATTGTTGCCTTTGCTTCGCCCTTCGCTTCAGCCGCTTTCTTTTCCAAGGCTTCCACTTTGGCTTTGGCTTCTTTCTCCCGCTGCTCCGACCTTAGCTTTGCTTGAGACAACTTGTTTTGTAGTTTAGTGTTCAAGTTGTCAATCTTCGTTTGAAGCTTGGCTTTTTGGTCTGCCCGCGATTTAGCCTGCTCTGCTTTTAGTTGTGCAATGTCAGCTTTGATGATTGCGACGTCTTTAGAATATTGGTCATGTTCGACGTTTGCTCTGGTAACGCGAAACACAGTGCCGCCCAACGCTTCCATTCTGGTATCGACTGGAGTGACCCAATCTTCGCTGATGTCTGCGACTATGGCCCATTTGCCGGGTGTAAGTCTAGCTGATACCTCACTGACGAAATCAGCGTTTACTCCAGCATGGTTCATATCCCATACTGCGCCAGCAAAAGTTCCGCCAACAGCGCCTACGACTAAGCCGACTGGTCCACCTAAGAGTCCGATTAGAGAGCCAACTACTGTTCCACCGACTGTACGAATCGGAAAATCAGCTCCTGATTCTTTAACCGCAATTGTACCATCATCATTCTTCTTTATCACCGCTTCCGCGTGAATGGAGATGCTTCCTTCTGAGTCGAGCGCCTTTAGTGCTCGAGATCCATCGTATGCTTTTAATTCGTTTTCAAAAACTACTACCACCATTCTTTCCATTGTTTAGTTCACCTCCACTTGCGATGAATTATTTGTAACATTCGCTTCTGTTGTTTTTCTTTTGATTTCGTTTTCGCTAATATTAATCCTCAATACACCCTTTTTGCCTTGAACTTCCAAAACCATGTCCTCGACGAATCC
>DATJPJ010000021.1:0-3409 GCA_035506455.1 Candidatus Nanoarchaeia archaeon | reverse complement strand
TATCTGGATAACTCAGTCCTACGACTTAGCAAACACAATCATGCTGCTTTTAATCGGCAGACTAAGCGACATTTTTGGACGAGTAAAAATCTACACCGTCGGGTTTGCCATCTTTACAATTGGTTCGGGTTTAACCAGCCTCGGTACAAACGCAACCGAAGTCATAGCCTTCAGAGCACTGCAAGGTATAGGCGCCGCACTAATTTTTACAAACAGCATCGCAATTATTACCGACACCGCCCCAAAAAAACAGTTAGGCTTCTTCTTGGGAATCAACCAAATAGCTTTCCGCGCGGGAGCCATGCTCGGCTTAACCATAAGTGGAGTGATTCTTTCTTTTCTCGATTGGCGCGCCCTTTTTTACATCAACATCCCAATTGGAATCATAGGCACTATTTGGGCTCACAGGCAACTAAGAGAAACAGCACTTGCTGACAAGAACGCGAGGATCGACTGGCTTGGGTTCATTACATTTACGGGGTTTTTGCTTTGCATTATGATTGCGCTAACTTTTAGCGCGTATGGAACAAGTGACCTCACCACGGTCTATGGTCTTTTCGCAGCTTCAGCGTTGTTCCTTGCCATCTTCGGATACTGGGAGACAAAAAGCAAATCGCCCCTCATTGATTTGCGCCTGTTCCGAGTGAGGGAAGTAACAGGAGGGGTGCTTTCAATGCTTTTTAACATAATGTCATGGACCGCCGTCTTATTGCTGTTGAGCTTGCAATTTCAGCTTGTCTTGGGCGAGACGCCTTTAAATGCAGGTTTGAGGATTCTGCCTTTTGAACTTGCCTTCTTAGCCTTAGGCCCCTTAAGTGGAACACTTGCAGACAAATTCAGACCCGCCATTTTAATAATAACGGGTCTCTCGCTAAGCACTATTTCGCTTTTCCTTCTTTCCACGACGAATCAAACAACAAGCTACACCGTTTTGAGCCTGTACATGATCTTGCTCGGAGCGGGCACGGGACTCTTCGTCGCGCCAAACCTAAGAGCCATGCTTAGCGCCGTTCCAATTAATCGTCGCGGCATAGGCTCCGCATTGTTCACACTATTCCTGAACATCGGCTTCACAGTAAGCCTCAACCTTGCAATCGTCATAATGTCTTTGACCATACCATATAGCCTTATAACCAACTTAATCTCCACTGCAAATCCGGCCACCATAACAGCGGCGGACAAAATGCTTTTTGCAAATAGTCTAAAAACCACCTACTTTGTGCTCGGAATAATCAACGCAATAGCAATCGCGCCTGCACTATTACAAATCAGCCGAAAAACAAAACCCAAACAAGATGTAGAACCTATTATTGCCGCCGAAGGTTAACTTATTTTTTGCCAAATGAGGGCTACTTCTTTTTTCTTCCCGCGTTTACTCGATTTTCAGATCTCTTCTCAGGTGAAGTTACGTCGTATTCTTTTTCAAATTCTTCTGGAGACATTATGTCAGAAGCCGCAAGTTTTTGACGAAAAGCATCTCTGGCACAAGTTTCACTGACATGAGCCCGGTAAACCGCCGTGAGCAGATAAATTGCCATACTCGTCGAGATTGGCTTTTTGGCCATGGCTGCCAACTCTTCAGTTACTGCCTGAAGGTCTTCATAGATTGTATTGGGTAAGCTAATTGATTTTGGCATTTAGATGACCTAAGAAAGAATTGTTGCAGAACGGTTAAGCTTTTGTGGTTTAAGCTTCGTCGAAACTCTTCTTGAAAAGCCCTTTCTCAACAATACGAGCATCCAAATTGTATTTAGCAGCAGTTTTCCTAAGAGTCGTGAGCAGCTTAAGGTAATTCTGCGCCGAAAACAAGTTCGGCGGCTCGTTTCCTAGCAAAGCGCGCCATACTGCACTGTCAAACACGCCATATCGGGCTGGGTCAAAAAACGCTAAAATAACACTAGCTATAACGGGACTAACTCCGTTAAGCATCATTAAACTATTCAGCCTGTAAGTATCTTCCTCGCCCGGCACACAGAACGCCTGACGCGAGACATTCTCTATAACGTCATCATTATTCTTGGAGATGGCTTCTAGAACTTTAGCCCTCTTACGCTCATCATCCCTGAATTTCCACTCAACAATCTGGGCGAGGTCCTCACGGGTCATAACCTTGGCTTTTCGAAGCTTCGCACCTAGTTCCTGCTCTTTTTGGCTCCAAACGGCATTGTCCTTATCGTATTTTCTGCTCCATCTTAGAATATCCGCCTTATCCATACCTCTTCTAGCCTCTATTTGACAGTGCATTCTTAACTCACAAGGATCGCAAAAAACCTTGCTACTCGTTAAAGACCTGGTCAGTTATGCTGCTTTTTTACAAATTATAAATAACCGTTAGGACCATAAGCACAGCCATAAAGAGGTGAGCCGAGACGCGTTTACAGATGAACAAACGAAAAATTCTATCCTACTCGTTCATCATCGCCGCTGCGGCTCTCGTTTTAGCAGGATTATTCACAAACGTAGGCCAAGTCGCGTCTGCTCCAGTTTCGGAAAACAAAACGTTTGAACCGGCAAGCTTCGGAATCCCAGCGATTACGGCAAACATAACCTACACTTTCACCGCAGAAGGAAGCCTAAGCGCCCAAAACCCCATAACTGCCAAAGTGATGATAAACGACGTGAATACCTCAAACCTGTTACAGTACTATCAAGCTGTCGGATTTCTTGGCTCAATGGCCAACTGGGCCACACCCACAAACACATCAGCACCAACACCAACCCCCGCCGCACAGCAGAACGTAACCTACGGCATAGCACACCTTGAACAATTGCCCAACGGAACATACGAAGGATTCACACAGCTGATTTACCAAAGCGAATTTGACGTCTACACCTTCCTTATCCCGCAATCCTGGTATCCATGGCACGTAAACGCGACGCCCCCAGCAAACCAGCAACCCATAGCACACATATCGGGAGTTACAAACACATTAACGTGGCAATATAATGAAGAAACAACAAAGCTCATGCTAGTAACAGCCGGTTTCGCCGTTTTTGTCTCGCATCAAGCGATTGAAGTTTTGGTACGCCGAAAAGAGGGAAAAAAGACGCAAATTCTCTAACTTCACTGCTCCACGTCTAACCAGCCCAAAAAAATGCGTTTAAACTTCAATTATCGGTTCTGTCATACTGCGTCATTACTATATCTCTTTCTTTCCAACATTACTCGCCCACTTTTTGGCGTTCTCGAAGTCCCTAACATCTGGATAGCCGCTTGGATAATCTCCGCGACATTCAAAATAACTTCCTAGCAGTTTTTTCCCTTTCATCTTCAAAATCTCATTTATCTTGTTGAATACGTCTTTATCTCCCGTTCTGAGCCTAAGCCAAGTCATGAATAAAGCGAATTGCTGATTTCCAAATTCTGCTGACCTAAGAAAACTAGTCAAGATTTCATTTGGCAAATTTC
>DATJPJ010000020.1:0-3906 GCA_035506455.1 Candidatus Nanoarchaeia archaeon | reverse complement strand
TTTACATCAATAAGGCGGCTGAAATTCAAAACCGCAGGTCAAATAAAGAACTATTGGGAAATCGGTACATGGATATGTGGCCAGGCGTTGAATCTACCGAACTCTTTGCCAAATTGAAATGCTGCATGGACGAAAGAATTCCTCAAGAAATGGAAAATTTTTTCGTTTTTCCAGGCAAAACCTCTGGATGGTATGACCTAAAGATTACACCTGTTCCTGAAGGTATTTTCATTTTATCCTTAGACATCACTGAACGCAAGAAAGCCGAAGAAACGTTAAGAAAAAAGCAGGGTGAACTGCAAACAATAATTGACTCATCACAAGGGCTAGTTTTCTACAAGGACCGCACAAATCATTTCATCCGAGTAAACAAGGCGTTTGCCGAGATTATGGGGTTGCCTAAAGAGCAACTTGAGGGACGCTCGCTTTTCGATCTTTATCCCAAGGAAGAGGCGGAAGCCTACTGGAGCGACGACAAACAAGTTATTGCATCGGGCAAAGCTAAGATCGGCATTGAAGAAAAGATGCAATCCAAGCAGGGGCAGAGATGGGTTCAAACTGACAAAATTCCATATCAAGACGCAGAAGGCAATATCATTGGGGTAATTGGCTTTTCAGTAGATATTACTGAGCGCAAGAAAGCTGAAGAGGCTTTGCAGGAGAGTGAACAACGTTGGGCAACAACATTGGCAAGTATTGGTGATGCTGTAATTGCTACCGACACATCGGGCAAAATCATGTTCTTGAATGGCGAGGCTGAAAAGCTAACGGGCTGGAAATTAAGTGAAGCTTCGCAGAAATCGGTAAAGGAAGTCTTCAATATTGTCAATGAGCAAACTCGTTTGGAAGTTGAAAATCCAATAATTAAGGTTCTCAAAGAGGGTAATGTTTGTGGCTTAGAGAACCACACAGTCCTGATTCGAAAAGACGGCCTGGAAGTCCCCATTGATGACAGCGGAGCGCCTATCAAAGACAAAGAAGGCAAAACAACAGGCGTAGTGCTAGTGTTTCGAGACATCTCCAAGCGAAGGCAAGCTGATCAAGAACATGAAAGGCTGTCAGCCATAGTTGAATCTACCGACGATGCTATCATTGGAAAAACGCTTGACGGAATTATTACCTCTTGGAACCCAGCTGCAGAGAAACTATATGGATACACCGCAAATGAGATTATTGGCAAATCTATTTCGTTACTTATTCCACCAGACCGTAAGCGTGAGTTTGACCAAATCCTCGAAAGAGTTCGTCGAGACGCAAAAATTGAACATCATGATACCGCGAGGCTTCGCAAAGATGGCTCTCGCTTAGACGTTGACGTGACAGTTGCTCCAATAAAAAACAGCTATGGAGAGATTGTTGGTGCATCAACCATTGCTCGGGATATTACTGAACGTAAGAAAGCTGAAGACGCACTCAAAAAAATAAATGATGAACTAGAAGAGCGTGTGCAGCAACGGACGGTTCAGGTATCGATGGAACGCCAGCGCCTCTATAACGTCCTTGAAACCCTTCCATCGTACGTTATACTTTTAGACAGAGATTACCATGTGGCTTTTGCCAACAAAGTTTTCCGGGAAACCTTTGGCGAAGATCACGGCAGGCGTTGCTACGAATACCTCTTCAATAAAGATCATGAATGCGAGGGCTGCGAGACCTACAAAGTTTACAAGGAAAACAAGCCGCAACACTGGTACTGGACAGGACCCAACGGACACGATTACGACATCTACGATTATCCATTCAAGGAAGCTGACGGCTCAACACTCATTTTAGAGATGGGTATAGACATTACGGAACGCAAAAAAGCCGAAGCAACCGTCCAGCAAGAACGAAAACGATTCTTTGACGTGCTGGAAACACTACCAGCAATGATTTGCCTGATAACCCCCGACTATAAGATAGCCTTTGCCAATCGAAGCTTCAGGGAAAAATTCGGTGAATCCCACGGCAGACCATGTTACGACTACTGCTGGGGGCAAACTGAACCTTGCACGTTTTGCGAAAGCTTAATCCCTTTGAAGACTGGACAACCGCATCATTGGGAAGTTAAGGGTCCGGATGGAAGCATAATTGAGGCCCATGATTACCCGTTCACTGATATTGACGGGTCGAAACTCGTGCTTGAAATGGATATTGATGTGACGGCTCGCAAAAGAGCTGAAGCGCAAGCAGTTGAAAGCGCTAGGAAGCTGAAAGACGCTGAAAGATTAGCCGCTATTGGCGCTACTGCAGGCATGGTTGGGCATGACATACGTAACCCGTTGCAGGCTATTACTAGCGATGTGTTCTTAGCTAAAACAGAATTAGCTTCCATACCAAATAGCGAAGAGAAAAAGAATGCGTTGGAGAGTATGGATGAAATCGAGAAAAACATTGACTATATTAACAAAATTGTCCAGGACCTTCAGGATTACGCTCGACCTCTGAACCCAAAGATTGAAGAAAGCGATTTGCGGTCCACTGTTGAGGCATTCATTGCAAAAAACGGTTTGCCCAAAAATATTACGCTTAAGGTAAAAATAGCAGATGAAGCTAGACGGATTAGAGTTGATTCGTACTACTTGAACCGAATCTTGTTCAACTTAGTTACTAATGCTGTTCAGGCAATGCCAGACGGAGGCAAGTTAACGATAGATGCACATAAAGAAGCAGGCGATACCGTTTTATCGGTTAAGGATACTGGCTTTGGAATTCCACTGGAAATTCAGGATAAAATGTTTACGCTTATGTTTACAACAAAGTCTAAGGGACAAGGTTTTGGGCTGCCAGTGGTTAAACGGATGGCGGAATCTCTTGGCGGAAAAGTCACTTTCATGAGTGAAGAAGGTAAAGGAACAACTTTCATTATCCGTTTGCCTCAAAAAAGCTAAACGGTAAAGGGCTTTTAAAACTTCAAAAGGATTCGTTTAAAGGTTTAAGCGAATCCCTTTTTTTCTATGGGAAAAATTGGAAACGGGCCCGCTGGGATTTGAACCCAGGACCTCCGGCTCCGCAGGCCGGTGTCATAATCCGTACTAGACGACGAGCCCTCGAAGATTACCCTAAAAATAAAAGGGCAGAATAGTAAATACGTTTCTTAGACTTAAAAATAGTGGTCTATGCCCCAAGTGCTATTTGGTTACTTTAGGAAAGGTATTTTGAATTGATTTGATAAGTCAACTTTATTAAAATGCAACCGGTCAACTTTTGTTTACCGCCCTTTTGAGAGCCGCAATAACGTTTTGTTTTCCCATTGCAAGTACATATGGACCTAAACGTGGTCCTTGGGGAGCGCCCATTAGAAGTCTATAAAGTGTTTTAAAGAAGCCACCTGGTGTTACTCCGTTGTTTTTTGCTGCATTGAAGATTGCGTTTTGTATTCTATCTGGCTCGTCTTCAGTTTCCAATTTTGTGATTAATTCAGTAATTGCTGCTTTCTCTTCTGTTGTTAAAGATACATCTGCTTCTTTGATTTCCTCAAAATCTCTAATCCAATTTGAGGCATACTCAATGCGTTGTTTCAAGTCAGAAGTTAAGATTTGTCCTTTTTGGAGGTAGCCATAACTTTGTAGTTTTTCATTTATGTAATCTTCTCGGCATTCTTTGGGTGCCATCTTAACAAGAAATGCCATAAGATTGTAAGGCACATGGATATTGGGCTTCGCAGGAGGTTTCATAACATAACAGTACTCAAACAATCCGCGCAACTTCATGTTTTCTTTCTCTCCGACTTGTTTTTTGCCGAAGTAAACGTCTTCGAGGTAGTCAATCTCATTCATGTAAGCGGGAATATCAGATACGTCTAAAGTTCTTGTGCCGACGAAACGTTTTAGCATCAACAATAGGAGCGACTGTGGAGAACCATATTGGAACCAAACTTGTGGGGTGAAAACATTCCCGGCTGATTTGGAAATTTTCTTTCCGCCT
>DATJPJ010000019.1:0-19993 GCA_035506455.1 Candidatus Nanoarchaeia archaeon | reverse complement strand
TCCTCGCTGAGGTAAAACACATAAAGGCTCAAAAAGCCAAGACGGAACCTCAAAAATCAACCTGCGCATCAAAAAAAGCAGAGGCTAAGTAAATGACCGACTTGATCATAAAGAACGGCTTCGTTTTCGATCCCGCAAACGGAATTAACGGCGAAAAAATGGACATCGCCATTAAAGACGGCAAAATCGTGTCAAAAGTTAACGAACATAAAGCAAAAATTATCGATGCAACTGGCCAGGTAGTAATGCCTGGAGCGGTGGACATCCACACTCACGTCGCAGGCACGGAAGTGAACATGGGCAGAATCCTTAGACCGGAAGACCACGTCAAAGATGTTGAACGCAAAACATCAATAACCCGATCAGGCACAGGCTACTCGATTCCCTCAACGTTCACGACTGGGTACCGATACTCCAAAATGGGTTACACTACAATCATGAATCCTTCCATGGCACCCCTTGTGGCTAAGCACACCCATGAAGAACTTAATGACATCCCTAATGTGGACAAAGCCACTTTTCCTCTCCTGGGCGACTGGTGGTTCGTCCTTGAGTACTTGAGCAAAGACAAAATCGAAGAATGCGCAAGGCACATAGCCTGGATGCTAAGAACCACAAGAGGGTATGCAATAAAGATCGTAAACCCCGGCGGCCTAGAATCTTGGGGTTTTGGCAGAAACGTCCACAGCATTGACGATCAAGTCCCCAATTTCTGCATTACCCCACGAGAGATAATGCGCGGCTTAGTCAAAGTCAACAAGCTCCTCAACCTACCCCACACAATTCACCTTCACACCAACAATCTAGGCACCCCAGGAAACTACACTACGACATTAGACACGATGAAAGCCCTCGAAGATCTTTCTACAGATGGCAAACCAGTAGCACACATAACCCACGTGCAATTCAGTAGCTTCGCGGGCGACAGCTGGGGACACATGCATTCAGCTGCAGAAGAAATCTCCAAGTACGTAAACAATCACAGCCACATGACCTTCGACATGGGCCAAATCATTTTCTCAAATACGACAACCATGACCGCCGACGGTCCCTTCGAATTCACACTTTACCAACTAAGCGGTCACAAATGGGTAAACTCAGACGTCGAAACCGAAACAAGCGGCGGCATCATACCCATGCAATACAAACGCACAAGCGCCGTTAACGCCATTCAATGGTCCATAGGGCTAGAACTCGCCCTAATGATAGATGACCCTTGGAAAATCTTCATGACAACAGATCACCCAAACGCGGGGCCTTTCTTCGCTTATCCAAAAATTCTCGCCTGGCTCATCAGCAACAAAGCCCGGATGGCGACACTTAAGAGGTGCCACAAAAAAGGCCAAAGGAAAAGCCTGTTGCCAACCTTGACCAGGGAACTAAGCCTGTATGAGTTAGCAATAATGACCCGTGCAGGACAAGCCAGAGCCCTGGGGCTCAAAAACAAGGGTCAATTGGGGGTAGGCGCAGACGCAGACGTAGCCATTTACAACTTTAACCCCGAAACAACTGACATCTCCGCAAAATACAAGACAGTGCGCAGGGCTTTTGCCAACGCTGCTTACACAATTAAGGACGGCGTAATCGTTGTCAAAGACGGCCAAATAGCAAAACATGTAAGCGGTAAAACCATGTGGCTCGACGTTGAAACAAGAGAGCAACCTCAAATTGGCGACGACATGAAGAAACGGTTCAAAGATTACTGGACAGTTGAGTACGACAACTATCCAGTGTTTGATCATTGCGTGAAAGTTCCAGATCAAATAACCGTGAAGGCAAGTGTCTAAAATGATAGTTCTGACTCCTCTGAAGAAATTTGACATTCCAGTGCAAGCAGCATCCATAAACCCTGATGTTTTCCAAGGCAAAAGTATCGCCGAAATAGCTGCACTGCCTCTAACCGACGGGAACAGACAGCTACAACTTTGTGACCTCTTCAAAATCGAAGAAACCCCCGAACAAACCCCAAACATAACAATAAACGGAGACTGCAGCAAAGTCAAACGCATCGGAGAAGGCATGAAGACCGGCGAAATAGTTATTAACGGTGACGCTGGCATGCACACGGGAGAAAAGATGCATGGAGGCAAAATAACAATTAACGGCAACGCAGGCGGATGGACCGCCAGCCAAATGCGAGGCGGTCTAATCGAGATCCACGGCAACGCAAGCGACTATTTAGCTACTCCTTACCGTGGCAGCGACACAGGCATGCACGGCGGCGTCGTTATCGTCGACGGCAACGTCGGCAGCGACTCGGCATGTTACATGCGGGGCGGCGTCATAAAAATTAAAGGTAGCGCTGGTAGATTCTTAGGCTATCACATGTCGGACGGCACAATCTATGTGGAGAAAGAATGTGCATACCGGTTAGCCCCATGTATGACAGGCGGCAAAATCGTTATCGCAGGCACCTTAGAAGAAGTCATGCCAACATTCACCGTCGACAGCGTAAAGCCAAAAGTAAAAATTGATGATACGCAATCCGTTCCAGGTCCATTTTACGTTTTTCTCGGAGACTTGGCTGAACACGGGAATGGCAAACTCTTCATTTCGAAAGCCAAAAATCCTCAACTGGGCCCTATCTACGACAAATATCTATAGGTTCAAATCAAAAGCTACAACCAGTGACTGAAAAAAACTCCTCTTCTAAGCTTTTCTTCTTTCTTAACTACGCAACTTTCGACGCCAACAACAGTATTCAGTTCTTCATTTTTTAGTTGCAGGACGACTCATACAAGGAAAGCGATTGGGCAAATTCTTTATATTAGATGTCCGCCAATCCACACTAAAGATTTACAGGTTATATACTCAAGGTGAAAAAAATGGAAAACGCCCTAAGCATAAACCAAATGGCGTGGAGCATAGCCGAAAAACTTCAAAAGAAACCCGAATTCTACGGCGTCCAACTCTCCAAATCAACTGCCGGCGCCACAATCATAGACGCAGGCGTCAAAACACCCGGAGGCTTCCAAGCGGGCAAGGTCTTCACCGAACTCTGTCTAGGCGGCGCTGGCAAAGCACAACTTGGATTCAGAGACTACGGCGAAATTACATTCCCAACCATAACCGTTTCCAGCGACCATCCCGCTATTGCCATGCTCGGGTCCCAATTCGCGGGCTGGCGCATAAAAGAAGGCGACAACATAGCAATCGGTTCCGGACCGGTTCGTGCCCTCGCGCTAAAGCCCAAAGACGTTTTCGAAGAAATCGGCTACAAGGACACCTCAGACAAAGCCGTACTGACACTCGAAAGCAACAATATTCCCTCAGACATGCTCATTGAAAAAGTCACTACCGCCAGCAACGTCAAACCCGAAAACCTCGTCGTAGTCGTTGCCCCAACAGCAAGCATAGCTGGATTAACCCAGGTCGCTGGTCGCGTCGTAGAAGTAGGTATTCACAAACTTCGCACATTAGGCCTGAAGCCTACAGCTATAAAATACGCTTGCGGCTTCGCACCTATTCCACCTCAAGGACAAGACTTCGAAGTCGCCATGGCCAGAACCAACGACGCAATTCTCTACGGCGGAACCGTCTACTGCACTGTCGAGAGCGATGACGAAGCATTACTTCAAAAAACTGTAGAGCAAGCTCCATCGAAGATGTCAAAAGACTATGGGAAGCCTTTCCTGCAAATTTTCCGAGAAGCAGACCGCGACTTCTACAAAATCGACCACAACCTGTTCGCGCCAGCAATGATCATCGTAAACAACGCCAAAACTGGCAACGTTTTCAAAGCAGGAGAAATCAACCCCAAAGTTCTCGAAGAATCCTTGGGCTTCTAAGTTCTATCCTGTTCTTCACCATAAAGTTGGGCAAGAAAGCCCCTCTTTTTATGAGAACTTAGTGTTGGTTTTTTGATCTATGTTTAGGTGTATGCTTCTTTGAATTGTTCTGGTTACAAGATATGCAATCGGTACTGTGTACAGTACAACTGTTCCGTTGAATAAGGCTGTCAATGGCAAGGTTGCAATTGTCGCTATTTGACCTAGAGATAGTCCGAATGGGTAGGGCTGCTGAAGAGTAACATAGTTGACTAGCGTCATTACAATAACTCTAAAGGTAATTCCGAGAGCGGTAGCAATTGTTATCATTAACACGTTTCTATTTTCGCTCGCTGGATTGCGGGTAAAGACCTTGTTTGCTAAGTACACTCCTGATAGCATTGACATTATCGCGACGAGATTATAAAAAGGTCCAGCAGGTAAAAATCCTGGGTAGAAAGCAAAAAGCACTAACGCGTTCAAAAGAGATATTGCAATTGCCGATCTAGACCCTATAAGCAGAAAAGCAGCTACTATAGGAATTTCCCATAAACCGTATATCAAATAAGGAGCATACGGTGCCGGAATTCCTATTCTTGATATTGCTGGGTTAAGTGCCACTGTTAGAGCTGCGAAAACGATGGTTAACGCGAGTTTCTTAGTGTTCATCGCAATCGAGTTAACTGACTCAGGGTTAATTATTTAAGAGTAACTACCCAAACATGCGTAACTGAAATGTGGTGTCAACTGGGAAAGTTGATAAATACAAGAACCTTCACTCCATTCAACTGTGAGCATGCATTGTCACAAACCGCGCTTACCGTAGTCGAGTTAAAGACTTGGCTCGAAAAAGAAACTGGCTCCATCCTGACACCTGTACAAACTCAGGCACAAAAAGAACGCGACGACACTCTAGCAGCACTCCAAAACCTGAGTGAAGCAAGCAAAATGCTCCTGGATAACAGTCAAAAGGAAATCGAAAAAAGAAACCTAAAAGTCTACAACCGTGCACGCGCCCTAAACAAACTCGCCGTACTTTTCATAGATCGAATAAAAAAACTCAAAGTCCCCGACCAAGTCTCATTTGACAATCTAAACACATTCGCATCAGAAACGCAAAAAACCATGCTTGTTACAGAAATCGACATTAAAAACTGGTTCCCACGCATAAGCCCATTCTTCATAATGGACCGCCGAAAATTCCTGACAGTCTACGAAAAAACAAAGCTAACCGTGAACGGACTTAACGACTTCGTCAACAAGGAATACGTTAAATCCAAACTTCTAGAAAAAACCTTCATGCAAATCACCGAGCTTCAAACACTGCAAAAACAAATTGCCGAGCTTGAACAGATTGAAACAAACCTAAAAAACGAGGAACTACAGCTCCAGAAAGAAATGGTCAACCTAGAACAGCAGACAGCCCAAGTGAAAGGCAAAGCAGCGATGGACCAACTTAATCAGCTGGAAACTGAACAGGAAACTCTAAACAATGAACTTAAACTTGCGTTGAGGCATCTGCAAAAACCTTTCCTAAAGATGCAAGCACTGGCCACTTCAGGAGGAGGTGGCGGAATAACACCTGACGAACTTAGGATGCTGGGGCTTTACATGGAAAACCCATTTGAAGCTGTGGTTTCAGAGGGCTCAGTTTGTCCGACACTCAAGCAAATTCTGGAGAAACTCGCACGTTTCTTGGAAGAAGATAAACTGAAACTAAAATCTGACAAACAACGCAAAGCAGAGGAAGCGGTCGAACACATACTTACACATGACCAAATAGCCAACGTTGCAAAGAGGTGCACTAGTGTGGCCGCAGACAAAAGACAGCTAATGTCTTCCCCCGAGATGGAACAGGCTAGGCGAGACTTAGGCGATTTTCAACAAAAGATGGAAACGCTTCGAACACACAAAGGTAACCTCGAAACCGACGAGACTATTAAGAAACGTCAACGTCAAGAACTCTTGGAGAAAGCTAGACATATCAAGAAAAACATCGAGGAAAACGTCGTCACCTTCTTAGGAAAGCAAATCCAAGTCCAATAAGCTGAGGAAGCGCCGTGGACCTCCAGCGAACCATCGAGGAATCCAAAGACGCGCAAGCAAGCGACATTATACGTCTTATTGAAGAAACCATCCAATCAATTGCTCACGAGCATGGAACAATCGGCAACCTCACTATCAACGGCAAACTGGTCACACTTGCCCCAGTTGGCCACGCTCTAATCATCGGCGACCTGCACGGCAACCTCGAAAGCTTCTCAGCCATCTTTGAGAGCAGCCAATACTTAACAAAACTTGTACAAGACAAAAATCGGACCGTTGTTTTTCTTGGAGACTATGGCGACCGAGGCGCCCAGTCACCAGAACTCTACTATTGCCTAATGCACATGAAGCTTGCTTTTCCAAAGCAAATCGTTTTATTGAGAGGCAACCACGAAGGCCCAAGCAACCTGCTACCCTTCCCACACGACCTGCCTCTGCATTTGCAACAAAAATTCAAGGACCAATGGGCATCAACATACGCGAAGCTAAGATGCCTCTTCGATTGCCTCTACAACGCCGTCTACGTTGAAGAACGGTACCTAATGCTTCACGGAGGCTTGCCTGCTACACTCCGTAGTCTCCAAGAAATCGCCCAAGCTGGCAAACTTCACCCAAATAGTCCTTTCTTGGAAGAGATTCTCTGGAACGACCCCGACGAACAGGTCGAGGGTGCAGCTCCTTCGCCAAGAGGCGCTGGAAACCTTTTTGGAAAAACAACAACACAAAAGATACTCGATAACCTTAACGCCAAAATCCTCATACGCGGCCACGAAGTCGCTTACGAAGGCTTCAAAATTAATCACGGCGGTAAAATCCTAACACTCACTTCTTTCAAAGGACTACCGTACTTTAACAAGAGCGGGGCATACTTGGATTTGCCTCTGACAGATAAATTCGAAAAAGCACAACAACTTATCCCATATTTGCATAAGATTTGAACAAAAACGCACTGACATTCTCTTGTTATCAAACAGAGATAATTAGACCCAAACGAAAACAAAAATATTCCTAACTTAGCTTCAACTTAGCCCCAAACAAGAACAGCTTCAACAAAGTGACAGAAGATAGTCAAATAGCTTAAAACTTGGAAGCGCATATTCATCAGCTATGAGCAATATTCTTGTCACAGGCGGGGCAGGCTTCATTGGCTCCAACCTAATCCTCCTTCTCTTGCGAAATGACTACCATGTGACCGTCTTGGATAACTTATCCACCGGGAAAATGGAAAATCTTCAAGAACTCAAAAAAAACCCGAACTTTAGATTCATTCTTGGAGACATACGAAGCCAAGAAAATGTTAACGCCGCTCTGGAAGGCATAGATGCAGTCGTTCACTTGGCAGCGCTCATAGACGTTTCAGCGTCGGTCGCGGAGCCCTTGTTTACCCACGATGTTAACGTTACAGGCACATTAAACATGCTGCAAGAGGCGGCAAGACGACGGGTCGAAAGATTTGTTTTCGCGTCCTCAACAGCCGTTTACGGCGACACCAAAACTCTACCCGTCACAGAAGAAACGCCTTTCCAGCCGATCTCGCCCTATGCCGCCTCAAAAGCCGCGGCTGAAGCCTATTGCAGTACTTATGCTGGTTGCTACGGCCTAAACACAGTGCGACTAAGGTTTTTCAACGTCTACGGCCCAAAGAATGAGAACAGTCCCTATAGCGGCGTTATCACAAAGTTTCTTCAAAAAGCCCAATCAAACCAGACTCTAACAATAGAAGGTGACGGAGAGCAAACCCGTGACTTTATCCACGTCAGCGACATAGCCCAAGCTCTTATGGCAGCACTGAAGGGAAAAAACTTGCAGGGAGATGTCTTCAATGTTTGCACAGGGAAACCGACGAGCATAAACACCCTCGCGAGCACGCTGAGTGCTGTCCTAGGGAAAAACCTGAAAACAGTTCATGCTCAGGCACGGGTCGGAGACATAAGGTACAGCTACGGAGACCCATCTAAAGCAGAGAGAGGCCTAAGATTTAGAGCAAAAGTCGACATAGCGGAAGGCCTAAAACTCCTGCTCAAAAAAGCCTAAAGCAGTTGACAACCGAGATTAAATTTGGAAGCGCTTCAGATGCCTGTTTCAGATGATG
This sequence comes from Candidatus Nanoarchaeia archaeon, assembly GCA_035506455.1. Classification (GTDB taxonomy): domain Archaea; phylum Thermoproteota; class Bathyarchaeia; order Bathyarchaeales; family Bathycorpusculaceae; genus JADGNF01. Next base: position 12,088 of record DATJPJ010000019.1, on the reverse strand, counting down.
AGCAGGGCTAGTGAGTTTCAATAGCTAAAGCTTTTCTTAATGACAATCTGGAATTATAACATACGCTTCAGGGTTAATTCCTAACGAAACTGACAACTAACGTCAGTTTCAGTGACTTTTTTGCCTATTTTTCTTTGCGAAGTAAACTTGGAAAGGTGCTTAACTCGAGTTAACGACAATTGATATATTCGGTAAATGCGATGTTATCGCGGCTCAATTCGGAGGCAAAGAAGAATGGAGAGCAAACATCCCCTTGGGTTATCTAACCCTTGTGGTAGGCGTGATACAGTCACAAAAAACGCAACAATAGCTACGATGTCAGCTTTGGTACACTCACAAAAAATGAAGAGCCTAATGTCACCTTCGTTAGCAGACAAAGTAATTAGAAAAATGGTAAATAATTTCGAGGGCTATTAAATGGTTAGAAGATCAATACTGGACCAAATATTCAAAGAAATGCTAAACATTCGATGCAGGCTAGACGAGCTTGAGAACAGTTTTTCAAACTGGAATCCGCAACCCATGGCAGTCCCTGAATCCAAACTTATGGCTTTGCCTGATCACCTCAGGCAGACTTTCATGGTCGTTTCATCAAAGGGAGAATGCAGCGCCACTTCAGTTTCAAACCTCACAGGCAGATGCCGCGCGATAGAAAGTAACTATCTTAACCAACTCTCAAGGATGGGCTGGTTGAACAAACGCCGCGTGTCAAAGACAACACATTTTCGGTTAGTTGCATCGAACGTAATTGAACGCAGTGAGAAAATGACCCAAATGAGTGCTCCGGTGCAGATAAGGGCATCCAGAAGTTCAGCTTCGCTTCGAAAACCATAACAAAACCACTAGAGCTCATTGGAGAATTAATGGAAAAACGCGTTCTCGAAATTCCTTGGTTGAGAGAATCCAAAACTTGGAAAAGCCGCGGGTAGGAGTTGAACCTACTTGCGCAGCATTGCAAGCTGCTGCCTACTCCGTTCGACCACCACGGCGCACTAATTTTAGAAAACAAGAGCACAAATAAGGTTTATGAATCCTCTCTCCTAACGAACACTACCGCTAACGCTTACTCAATCTAGGAATGTTGGGATTTGAGGATTGCTCATTGGCACCTTGCTCAAAATGCGCGCCCAAGACAGCTATTCGATGCTTTCGACAGCCAGCATGTATGTCTGGTAGATAGCTTTTGCAGCCTCTAAGATGCTGCTTTTTTCAGCTTCGTTGAGAACTTGGAACAGAGATGTACCTATTTTTTGACCGACCTGGGTTGGGATACCGACGCTCACGGGTTCCGAAATTTCCGCGAATTTTGTTGGAGCAGCAATTGGAAGTATTTCATTCGTGTTTTTTACAATTGCCCGTGCGATGTCTCTGAAGGATGCGGCTGGACCATATTCGGTTCCCCCTATACTGTCAACTATAAGTTTTGAAACAGATTTCACGTACGATTCGATTTCAGTTCTTTGGAATGCTTTGTCAATAGATTCTGAATATTCTTCAGCGGATGCTTTGTCGATTTTTACGGTTGACCAAAGCGGCACGGCGGCATCTCCATGTTCCCCGCCTACCCAACCTTCTACTAGTGATGGAGAAGTTTTTAGCGATTCAGCCAAAAAGGACCGAAACCTTAAGGACTCCAAATTGGTACCTGTGCTAATTACGTACTCTGCTTTTGTGTATTTTTTGCAAACCATAGCCATCGCGTCAACGGGATTGGAAATTACAACGTACTTTGCTTGGGGGTTTCGGGAGCGTGTTGTCTCTGAAATTTGTTTAACGATTTTCGCGTTTTGAACTGCAAGGTCACGTCTGCTCATCTTGACACCAGGCATCCTTGGTTCTCCGGCAGAAATCAGAATAATATCTGCGCCCGCAACTTGTTCGTCTTTTTCACACGAAACGATTTCTACGTTGTTTTTGGTGCTTGCTCTCACATGCTTTAACTCTTCTCCAAAAGCTGCAGCCAGCCCGGGCTTAATGTCGCAAAGAGTGAGGGTGTCTGCGAGTTTTGCTTCCATAATTGAATATGCCGTCGGTCGGCCTACGCGTCCAGTTCCAACTTGAGCAATATGCATGTCATACACCTTTTTGAAAATATTAATCAGATTGTACATTCTATTCCAATTAGATAAGCATTGAGTATTACTACAGCGGATTAGAAAAAAGGCGGATTCAAAAGACAATCTAAATTGAGTTCAAACTCAACAATGATTGAATTAAGAAACAAAAAAAAGAAAAGAGTTTGGGTGGACTCAAGTTGGCATTCTTATGTACTATGGGTTGATGTACAATGTTGGGTCAGCGAACCAAACGGTGCTGGCTGCGGAAGTTGCTGTCCATGGATTGCCTTGAAGCCATAGAACAATTTGGTTAACGGAGCCGACTTTACCGTTTGAATCCGATGCAGTGGCTGGAACGATGATGTCTATAGTTTTTTGTTGCCATGCGCCGCCGTTGCTGTCCTGAACGTACATTGTGAACGCACTATTCCAACCTGTGCCGTAGTAGTTGTTCCAGAAGCTATCCGCAGACAGCAGTTCCTGGTTCCCGTTAACAGATCCGTAAAAATCAATTGCCATTCGTGCTCCGCAGAAAGGATAACCTGGTGTGGATGGTCCGGTCTGTACTTTCATCCAGACTGTGGCGACGATGTGATCACCAGGGTGAACGTTGTACCACTTTCCGTCCACTTCGCGCGCCACGTTTACATCGTTGTTTGTGTGTGGGTCTAGGCGTATGCTTGGTTGACCTGAAGTTCTCTCAACGCTGTAGTCCAATGATATTATTTGAGGCGTATTGCTTGCGCTGTCGTAGGTCAAATACCACCCGTTCGGGATTGAAGCCAGATTATTGGCGTTTGGAGTTGAAGTAGGCGCCGGAGTGGGTGATGGAGTTGCAGTCGGAGATGGAGTTGAACTCGAGCTCGAACTTGTTGTGCTTATTGTGGCGTATATGGAGTAAACGATGTTTTCTTGGCCGTAGTAGCCTGAGAAGCTGCTGTATGGTCCGTTGGGGTAGGTGCTGTATGTTTGAGTTGAGTACCAGCTTTGTGCGCTTGAGCCACTGCTGTAGTAGACGTAGCAGTTGGCTGCTCCAAACCAGGCTACTATGCTGTAGCTTGCGCCTGATGTTATGGTTGGTTGTGAGGTGAAGCTGAATGTTTGCCAGCCTGCATAGCCTGCTGAGACCGTGTTTTCTTGTGTTGCTGCCAATAATGTTTTGTCAGTTTCTTTGTAGATGGCGCATTTTACTGGAACTGAAGATCCTCCTGAGTTACTGATGTAAACTGAAATACTGTTGGCAAGTCCACTTGTGGAGCTTGTAAACCTTGAAGCTATCATTACCCCGCTGCCCTGCCAGGCTCCACTTCCTCCTTTAACAGTCTGTCCAAATGTTGAAGAAGAAGCGAGGGCAACCGTTGACATTAACGCTGCAGCAAACAGCGCTAATATTGTGGCTGAAACCACTAGTTTAACTTTCAGATTTCTTTTCACGATATCCCCTCATCATTCACCTTTAGTCTGAATTAGACCCCATAAACATCTGTGTGCATGTGTTTACCAGAAAAACACAACATCTATTTTCAAAAAGCAGTTAAGTCAATTCTCCGGGCAAATCTTTAGCTCGGAAGAAAATTTTTCTCGCTGCAAACCTCTCCTAAATCTTTTCAATTTTTTGTTTATTTGAGAATAACTTGCTTTTGTATGTACCAATTTTATTCTCTTCAGATAGTATAAAATATCTTAATGCTTCATATTCTTTATATTTGTGAAGATATTTTTAGTACTTGGCGAGCATATTTGACAAGGAAAAACTTGGCAAAGATTACCCTCATGCCCATTCTTGCACCTTTATTCCTTATCACGTGGCTGGTGAGTTATTTTGGGGGGCGAAAAGCTGAAGCTAAGTCTCGTCAACATGTAGTTAATATATCCGGACAAAATGTGTTAGAAACCGGATTGATGGCTGCATTGGCAGAAGACTTTGAATACGAAGTGCCTCTAAACCCGGAACATACTCCTTGAATGTGTCAAATATAGTAGGCGTCAACTAATTTAAAATTTATAGAAATTTCAGATCTAGAAATAAGAATATTGTAATCCTAAAATACTTAGGAACTTTACAGAATAATCTCTTATCATTAGAGATATATCATAAGACCGTCCTGCTAAAACTTGATTGCCAAGAAAATCTCGATTTCAAATAACGCTCTTATCTTAATAGATAGATGAGTTTTCCATGTAACCTTAAATAATAGTTGCGCTTTATGTGCGTACAAGGGGAAAGGTTCTTCAAAACTAAAGGAGATGAGCGAATGCCCTCTACGCAGGTTATATTGGCGGCTTTAAATGAAGAAGAAGGCATAGGGCTAACAATCTCCGAGCTCAAAACATATCTTGGCGATTCTCGTTTTCTGGTTATAGACGGCGACAGCACTGATCGAACGGTTGAAGTTGCAAAAAACTTGGGCGCCGAAATTGTCTTTCAGAAAGGACGGGGCAAGGGCGACGCTTTGGCAAAAGCTTTCGAAAGATCGGAGCTCAATGTTGATTATATCGTGATAACAGACGCAGACTACACCTATCCTGCTGAATACATTCCAGAAATGATTCAAATTTTGGAACGTAACTCTGATATAGGTATGGTTTGCGGCAACAGGTTCAACGGACAAGTGGACAAAAAGGCACTTAGAAACGTTTTCTACATAGGAAATAAGCTTATTGCATTCACGCACAACCTTCTAAACGGAACAAGGTTGACTGACCCGTTGACTGGGTTACGCGTAGTTCGAGCTCAACTCCTTAAAGGATGGAAAGTGAAGTCGAAAGGTTTTGACATCGAGGTCGAGTTGAATCATCACGTCGAACGAAAAGGCTATGGGATCGTTGAGATTCCTATTCAATACAGGGAGCGGCTAGGTGAGAAGAAGCTTAAGGCTAGACATGGCGCCGTTATTATCAAACGAATAATGCTAGAATCAACATATTAGTCTTCAAAGTCTCAAAATGCACTTTTTGAACCGTTGCACATTTAGACCGTTAGATGTTATTGGATCAGATACTTCTCGCCTGTATTTTTTTGATTATACCCTTCGTGTTACTTGTGTTTATTAAACATGAAAAATTATCATAGATAAAATACCAAAATTGTATAGACATGTAGGTCATGATGTTTATATAATTATATGAGTTGCTAGTAGGTTTAGGTAGCAAAAGAAAGGCATGAAGGTTCAGCTATAGCTTATTCCACTGTCTTGTCTGCCTCTTTCAGGAGGAGATTGTGTAGGATACCTTCTGCCCGTACAGATTCGCCGATAATTCTTAAGGCTCAATATTAAGCTAAGGTGAGTTCATATTGGTGAACTATCGAGACCATTTAACTATAATAGCCGACATTCTTAGCGTTGCGAGTCACAACGCCAAGAAGACTCAAATCATGTATCAAGCAAATTTGAGCTACAACGTATTACAGCGATATTTGTCTGAGATTTCTGCTGCATCCCTAATCAATTTTGATATTCAATCCCAAAATTTTACGTTAACTTCAAAAGGTCAAGATTTTCTGAATGCTTACAAAGAATACATCAAAAACAATCAGTGTATTGAAAAAAGTTTGAGCAAAGTTTCAGCCAAGCGAAAAGCCTTGGAGCAGCTTTGTCTGCCATCGCCGGAGAAACTAACCTAAAGGTAGTTCAACTTTGTTAAAACGTACGTCGACAAATAGTCAGAATGAAAACGTTATACTGGATATCGTTAGAACACACAAACCTCAAACTACCGAGCAACTAATCAAAATTGCGAAAGAACAAACTGATCTTGGCGAACGGGAAATAACTGCTCTCGTCATTCAAATGGAAAATGAGGACAAGTTGAAGCTCACCTTACAACAAGATGCCGCCAATTCAAATTTTGAGTTCGTGTTATTGTCCAAAAACGTCGCCTGGTACTGGGTTACCGTCACTTTTGCAATAGCAACTGCTTTCATAATCTTCTTTATTCCTACAGATCTTTATCCCGCGGTCTACATTCGTCAAATCTTTGGTCTTGTTTTCATTCTCTTTTTGCCGGGTTATACATTCATGAAAATGCTCTTTCCCCATAGAGTGCCGTTCAAAACAAACAGCGAAAACATGGACGCCGTCGAACGTATAATCTTAAGTCTAAGTTTGAGTTTATCATTGACCCCTATAGTGGGTCTGATTTTGTACTACACCCCCCTTGGATTCGGGATTGCTGCAATTACTTTGAGTCTGTTGACTCTGACATTGATTCTGGGGACGACTGCCTTAATGCGAGAATACCTCGCAGCCGTAAGTAGAAAAATTCGTAACTCTCCTATCTGAATTCTTAAGAAGGAAACTATAAAAACCGAACCTGTCATAATCTTTACAAATTGGTGAGCGAGGCAGAAAACGAAAATGAAAGTACTTGTTACTGGTGCGGCGGGAATGCTCGGTAGCTCCTTGTGCCCAATACTGACTAAGAAAGGGCACAAAGTAATTGCGACCGACTTAAATCCAGGGGATGAAAAGCTTGAAACCCTAGATGTTCGAAGCATCAAGCAAATGGACGTATTTATGGACAAAGTAAAACCTGACATTGTCATGCATCTCGCAGCTGAAACAGATGTGGACAGATGTGAAGTTGAACCTGACCACGCATATCACACCAACACTATTGGCACACAGAACGTTGTGCTGTCATGCCAGAAACGCAATACTCCAATGGTTTACATAAGTACGATTGGGGTCTTCTACGGAGATCAAGCTGATCCTTACACTGAGTTTGATAACCCTAACCCGATTAACATTTACGGCAGAAGCAAACTTGAAGGAGAGAAAATAGTCCAATCTCTTCTAAACAGATACTACATTGTTCGAGCCGGCTGGATGGTCGGTGGAGGTCCAAAAAGGGACAAGAAATTCATTGGTAAAATAATAAGAAGAATGAATGAGACGAACCTGCTGAAAGCTGTTAATGACAAGATTGGAAGCCCTACTTACACGGTAGATTTTTCCAGATGCCTTGCTGATCTTGTGGAAACAAATTATTATGGCCTTTATCATTGCACAAACAAAGGTTATGGTTCAAGGTTTGATGTCGCAAAAAAAATTGTGGAAATTCTCGGGCGGTCAGACGTAACCGTGGAGCCAGTTAGCTCTGCATACTTCCCGTTGCCTGCAGCTCGAGCAAGATCAGAAATGTCGAGGAACTACAAGCTGGAACTCCTCGGAATGGACACAACAAGAAATTGGGAAGACGCTCTCAAAGAATACATTATTTCAAATTGGAAATAACCAACATCTCGAAGTACTCTTGATTCGGTCTCTCCTCAACGAAAAAGCAAGAGTACAATATACTTCCCATAAAAAACGCCTGAAGACATTATACAAATCAACAGCAGAATACTGGTTCTAAAAAATAAGTTCTAAGACTTCAAATCCACGGCTGAGACCATGAGAATTGCTTTTGTAGGAACCATGGGGATACCAGCTCGCTATGGTGGATTTGAGACGTGCGTGGAAGAAGTTGCCACAAGACTTGCTGAAAGAGGACACGAAGTAATAGTATATTGTGGTTACAAGGGTGCGAAACCAAAGAAAAACGCATACAAGGGTGTCAAGTTAGTATTTATCCCATGTTTAAGAAACAAATTTTTGGATTTTCCTTTCCGCGGCTTTACATCTACATTGGATGTCTTGCGCAGAAATGTCGACATCGCTCATTTTTTTGGTTCCGACATTTGGCCTTTCACTTTTGGACCACGGCTTATGGCTGCGAAAACCGTTCTTACCCTAGACGGGCTAGTCTGGCAAAGAACCAGTTATCCAGGATGGGTGCGGAAAATTCTGAGGTCAACAGCTGGTTTCGCTCTATATCTGCCTAACGAAACTATTGTCGACTCAAAAACCGTCCAAAAATGGTACCATACTAATTTTAACAAATGCCCAAAATACGTCCCGTACGGAGCTAACATTGACCTCGCAAGTCCTGACGAAAAGACTCTCAAAGAAAACGGTCTCGCTAATGGAAAATACATAATTTTTGTTGGGAGGCTAGTTCGGGAAAAAGGGGTTCACTACCTAGTCGAAGCATTCAAAACCATCAAAACGGATTTCAAACTGGTTATCATAGGGGGAGACCCATACGGAAAAGAATACGAGTCTTTTCTCAGAAAAAATGCAAACGACAACACAATGTTTCTAGGTTACGTTTATGGAAAGGCATATCAAGATCTATGCAAAGGCGCATATCTTTACGTCACACCGTCTGATCTTGAAGGCACGTCACCCGCTTTACTAACTGCCATGGCATTAGGGAAAGGCGTACTGGTTAGCGACATCCCTGAAAACTTGGAAACCATTGGAGATGCAGGTTTTTCATTCAAACACGGAAACCCAGAGGACCTGAAAGAAAAACTTCAATTCTTGTTCGCAAATCCTGATGAAGTAGAAAAAATTCAGAAGAAAGCCATAAACCGCATTAGAACAAAATATGATTGGAACACGATAACGGATCAAACAGAAAAAATTTACTTCACCCTGTTCAACAAACACGTTTGAAAGGTGCTTAAACAATATTCGTGACGGGTGTTTCCGACTGCACTTTCTCTTCCTTTCAGGCATAAAACTTAAAGACAGGCTGCGCGATGCAAACTCTAAAAATTTTGTTTTCTACTAGTTTCTATCCTCCCTATCACTTGGGCGGAGATGCTACTCATGTCAAATGTCTCGCAGAAGAATTAGCTAAAAGAGGCCATGAAATCCACATAGTACACAGCCTTGACGCATACCGCATAAAAAGAAAAAATTACAAAACTCTGAAGCCAGAACCAGAGAAGACGAACATTTTCATTCATCGAATTGAATCTCCCTTAGGTCAAATAGATCCATTGATGGTCTATGCTCTCGGACGTTCCTTCTATGTTCAAAAAAAGTTTTCAGAGGTTATTAGTGAAGTTCATCCAAACATAGTGCATCACCACAATATTTCTTTGTTAGGGTATTCCATTCTCAAAAAAAGAGAAAGTTACTTTTCTCTATACACGGCTCATGATTATTGGCTAATTTGCCCAACAAACAATCTCATGCGAAACAAGAGAGCAATCTGCGACGAAAAACATTGTTACTCGTGTGCGGTCAACTCTAAACGTCTTCCTCAACTATGGCGACAATTAAAGAGCTTCAAAAACGACGTAAAAGACATAGATCTCCTAATATCCCCAAGTGATTACGTACGAAAAAAAATCCTGTTGGAGCTCAAGCTGAAAAGCGTTACTCTTCCCAATTTTGCCCCATCGCCTCCCGAGAGTGTGAACTCTTCACATTTCTCGAATTATTTTCTTTTTGTCGGAATGCTGGAGCCTCATAAAGGAATCTTGAACCTGCTAAATCTGTTCAAAGAACTCAAAGATTCTTCAAACGCAATGTTAGTTATCGTTGGCGGTGGAAGCTTAAGTGAGTATATTCGTAATTTCATCAAGAGCAATTCACTTACTGAGAAAATTATCTTCTTAGGATTTGTTAACAACGAAAAACTATATTCTCTGTACCGAAGCGCTTTGGCATTGATAATTCCATCGATATGGCCAGAGAATGCACCAATGGTTGCTTTAGAAGCTCTTTCGGTCGGCACTCCAGTTCTCGCGTCAAACTATGGAGGGCTGCCTGAGATTGTTGGAAAAGTGGACAGCAGATTGATCTTCAACAATTTTTCTGAGCTTAAAGAAAAACTTCTTAACTTTTCAAAGGAAACTTTTAACCCTTCCAAAATAAGAGAAGCTTACAAACAAAACTTTTCCCCTGCAGCGTATGTTGACAATTATCTAAGTATAGTTTCTTCTCAGTAACTCAGCAAATCAGATATTAGCAATTACAAGTGATCACGGTTTGAGAGGCACTTTTATTGGATGAACGAAGTTCAGGGAAATCAATCTTGTGGGTGAGTTTCTTTCAGGCTCGGGGACTTGACCGCATGTCCCTGATCAACATATTGAGACAATTAAAAGCACTTGGGCATAACGTCTCGCTCGCAACTGTGCAAGACCCAAAAAAACCTCATATCCAAGAAAGCCAAATAAAAATAATTTCTCCCCCACTAAACACAATACCCTTAATCTTGCCCGCAATGTTCACGATTATACTTTGGTTCTATTTGCCCATCTTGGTTATCACTTCAAAGATAGACATTATTATTATGGAGCCTTCGGTCCACATTGTTAGTTCTTTTCCCTTATTTGTCATGGCAAAGTTGAAAAAACTCAAACTTGTTTTGGATATTCGAAGCACACCCGTTGAAATCAAGGGTTTAAGTGGTTCCTTTTTCAAATTTTGGTTTGGCGTTTCAGTTCTAGTGGCCAAGAAAAGATTTGATGGCATAACTATAATTACTCCTCAAATGAAGCAAAAAATTTGCGACGATTTTGAAGTGAACCCCGAAAAAGTTGGAACATGGACTTCCGGTGTCTCAACAAGTCTCTTTAATCCCCAAAACTTCATTTCAGAAGGTCACGAACTAAGAAACAAACTTGGGCTATCCTCACGTTTCATAGTTTTCTATCATGGAGTTTTCACGCCGACTCGAGGATTAGCGGAAACAATAGGCGCAATAGAAATCTTGGTTCCCAGATATCCTGAACTGGTCTTTTTTCTCTTAGGAGATGGACCCTTCGCTCCCAGTCTTCGCTCAATGATTACAAGTAAACATCTTGAGGGGCACGTAGTTATCGCTAACCCCGTAAATCAGGTTGAGGTGCCCAAATTCATCAGTATGAGCGATGTGACGATAGTTCCTTTGCCTGATCATCCATATTGGCGATTCCAAAGTCCGTTAAAACTCTTGGAATACCTGTCTATGCAAAAAGTGGTTATCGCAACAGACATTCCAGCTCATCACGCAGTTCTGGGCGACGCAAAATGCGGTATTTACATTTCGTCAATCAAACCGCAAGAAATAGCCAACGGCATAGAAAACGCGTACCTCAACAAGAGTTCTCTTGAGGAACGAGGAAAAATAGGTAGAGAGATCATAGAAAAAAGCTACTCGTGGGAAAAGGTTGCGGCGGAACTGGAAAACTTTCTGGTTTCTTTAGGTTAGTCGCAAGAAACCTTGTTCTTAAATTTCACTTCTTTTAATTTGAAGTACTGTATTTCTGTTGAACGCAGCCCAATTCAATGTCATCACGCTCAAGATTTATATTTGTCTCTTAAGACATAAGATTCGATAGTGTATGCGGGAGAAAAAATGCCTAATAGTCTTTCTATGCTTACTGCCACTATATTTATTCGCGCTGCACCCCGCAAACGCTCTAACAACCGTGAACGCCCGCCTTGGTCTTCAAGGAAGCATTATATACTCTTCGCCCACTCCAAGCGCTTCCCCCACCCCTATTCCATCTCCGACTCTAACCCCTTCTCCCGCTCCAAGCTCAACTCCTAATCCATCATCGACTAACTTAGCACTAGTTCCAAGCGACTGGTATATGACTTACAGCAGTGGTCCACAGATAATTTCCTTAGACTCCAGCGTTGAAAGAACTTCAGGTAAACCAAGCATACGCCTTGATCCACACACATCCAGCGATGTGAACGTTGCGCGCGAAGTAGACGGAATGTGGTACAACGTTCACCCCGGTGATCACATCGTTGCCACAGTCTGGATGAAAGTCCAAACCGGATCATCCACCGCAAACTACCCAAGTTGCGGAGCACGAATGGGTATAGACTTCTATGGGAACATCAACGGCGTCTCCAGCTTGTTGTCAGCGGACAGTTTCTGGAACACTTACTACGGCGGCGACTTCTCTAAAATGTATGTTCATGACGCAAATGGCGGCGCATGGCAACAGAAAACAATAGACATAATTGTACCAGCAACAGTTGGCGCTTGGCAATATCCAGGGCAATCTTTTGCTGTTTCAAGTTTCGTAGTGTGGTTGCAAGGTGCACCTTGGACTGTTGACTCAACAGCAAGCACGGTGTGGTTTGCAGACCCCACCTTATACATCAATCCGTAACAACTTATTCAAAAAGAGTCAGGATAACCTCGAAGCTCCACTTGGCTTTCTCCGCTAAAACCGTATTTGCAGAATT
>DATJPJ010000018.1:0-7933 GCA_035506455.1 Candidatus Nanoarchaeia archaeon | reverse complement strand
GGATAAACAAAGACTAACCTCATCAAATACTCTGATTACTGAAAAAAACAGAAACGTGCACGCCCGGCAATTTTCGGGCAACTCGTTTCTGACTAGCTACTTTTGTACCGAGCGAATTCTTCTGAGAAACTCACCGTCTCGCCTACCAATCTATGCAACTCAATCAGCAGCCACGCTAAGCGCTCACCCTTGTCTGTCAACGAGTAGGTTTTTGGAGTCTTTCGTGCAAAAACGAGTTTTTTACCTTTTAATCCTCTCACATACTTGTAGGTTCGACGAAGCGAAAGATTGGCTTTCTGTGATAGCTTCTTGGCTGAAATGCCCTCATCAGGTATGTTCTGGTATACTTTAGCTTCGGTGGATGTCAGGGTTTCCTTAAGTAAGTCGCGTTTTGACCTGAAGAAGAAAATGTAGTCTCTGTCCTCAGGCGTATCCATTAAACCAACCATTTTTAGCCGTTTTAGAATGCGTGAAACAATTTTTGAAGGCACCAAGTCCTTGATTTCTTCAAAGGTTTTAGGTCCTTTAAACAGGGCTTTTAGAATGTCTTCCTCGTAACATTCGCTGTGAGCCGGGAGGATTTCAGTAAACTCGGGTAGGTTTTCGATGAGGCTAGCGAGTTTGCCGCCGAAGGCAGTTGCAAAGAATTGATCCTGTGATTCTGCGGCAAGACCAACTTTTACAAGTGGTCTGAGGTATTCTTCGGTTATAGTGTCCTGACTATGTAAATAGCCCGCACGTTTCAGTTCCTGCTGAAGTTTGCTAACTGAATGCGTCTTTTCGATTGTTTGTAGGATGGTGAAGCGTGTTCGGTTTTTAAGTACGTTTAGAAGATCTTTGATATAATCGGGATTTCCCATGGTTTCGCAGAGTTGACGAAACTCGTTGCGCAGCTTCCATACGTTGCAATTGCTCATACACTCTAGGGGAGAAGTGGGAGCACATGTTTTGCATTCTTGATCCAAGGTGCGTAGTATGTTAGTTACATCTTTTCCTTGGTCATTTATCGTTTCTTGGATTTTCACTATTTCACTTCCTGAATGGGCGTGTCCTGACGGGATAAAATTGTTGAAATAGGAGAGCTATGAGAGAGAGGTCCCGCCAGGACATACGTCATATTATGATAGACATACGTCATGTTTAAATAGATTTTCCCAAAATAATAGGATATTCGGTGGAAAATTGCTCGTCCCATGCGAAGTCGCAGTAAAGACAGTTTGTCCTGCAATAAGGGCATTCATGGCACAAAATCTCATAGAAAAACACGAAATGAACCAAGTTGAAGCCGCCAGAATCCTTGGAGTCACCCAGTCAGCGATCAGTAAGTACAGCAAAAAGGTCAGGGGCACGACCATACCCTTGGAAAATGTCCCGCAAGTCCAGACAATCACAGACCAAATGATAACTTTGTTAATGGCAACTCCAGTTCAACAAACTGAGGTCATGCAACTCTTCTGCCAAGCTTGCACCCTCATTAGAAGCCGAGGTCTAATGTGCCCACTTTGCCAACCAAATCAAGTACCCAGAATAGATGGTTGCGACTTCTGTAATCAGCCATGATTTGAAGACTTATTAAAATCAAATCGGAAAGCATTGTGAGCGTGCCTCAGTTGTCATTATACGACGAGAAAAAAGTTTTAGACATGATTGAACGTGTGACCAAAAGTGTAGTGAACATTAGCACAGTCAGGCTTGTTCACAACATGTTTTTTCAAACCGTTCCAATTTCAGGTATGGGATCAGGCACAATAATCGACGCAGAAAAAGGCCTCATATTAACAAACAACCACGTTGTCGGGGGCGCGCAGAAAATTGGAGTGACGCTATGGAACAGCCAAGTAATAGAGGGTACGATCGTGGGATCCTGCGTGGCTCGAGACATAGCTGTTGTAAAAGTAGACGGCAAAGATTTACAATTCGCAGAACTAGGAGACTCTGACAAGCTACGAGTAGGGCAAGCGGTCTACGCCATAGGCAACCCCTTCGGATTATCAGGTGGACCAACGGTGACAACAGGTGTCGTAAGTGCATTAAACCGAACCATACAATCCGACCAAGGATTAATCGAAAACCTCGTTCAAACAGATGCCGCAATTAACCCCGGTAACAGTGGCGGACCACTCGTAGACTTAGAAGGGAGAATCGTCGCTATAAGCACAGCAATAATACCCTTTGCACAAGGCATTGGCTTTGCAATTCCAGTAAACGCAGCAAAATCCTGCGCCATTGACATTCTTACTGTGGGAGGACCTAGAAAACCCTGGTTGGGCGTCATAGGCATTACTTTAACAGAGGAAATAGCGCAATATTATGGGTTACCAATCGGTCGTGGTGTGCTCGTGACCAAAATAGCTGAAGGAAGCCCCGCGGAGCAGGCCCAGATGAGGCAAGGAGACATTATCTTAGAAATTGATAACGCCGAAACGGCTAGTATTGATGAACTCATTAGAGAAATCCGCAAACACAAAATTGATGACAAAGTCAGAATTTTCGTTATCCGCGAAAGTAAACAGCACTTTTTCGAAGTTACTCTGGGCAATATGCCCTAAAATTTTCGGGTTCCGAAAATTCTTTATTAGACCGCAAAGACGCACTTAACTTAGTTTTTTACGTGTTTAGAAGTCGGTGAGTAGATTGAGTCAAAGCCAGATTAAGGAAATCCTACAGAAATATCACACCATCGCCGTCGTAGGTCTTTCAACTGACGACGACAAGCCCAGCCACAGAGTAGCGGCTTATATGAAACAAAACGGCTACCGAATAATCCCCGTGAACCCTTCTGCAGAAGAGATACTTGGTGAAAAAAGCTACAAAAGCCTTCTCGATGTGCCCCATGAAACCCAAAAAACCATAGAGATTGTCGACATATTCAGACGCTCAGCCGATGTACCCCCAATCGTAGATCAAGCAATCAAGCTTAAACAAGCGAACGGAAAGCCGTTTGTCGTATGGATGCAGTCAGGAATAATTAACACCGACTCCGCAGAAAAGGCACAGAAAGAGGGAATCATAACGGTTATGGACAGATGCATAATGGTTGAACACAGAAAACTCGAAACGGACCAATATTCAGATCTCTAAAAAAATCAACAAGGAAAGCCATTCCAAAAAAAATGTGACTATAACTATTGTTAGAGCTGAAAAAGAATATGTCGAACCAAAATTGAGCTACTTTGGTGATTTTGATTGCTGGAAATAGTTTAACAGAAATTTGAAGAGACAGAAATCGAATTAACATTTTAAAACAAAGACAAAGTCAACGAAGAGATCCACAAATGCATATGCAAACAAAACTGCTTAGGTAAATGCCGCCAGGACTGGAAAAAAGCGGGGAAAGGAATAATCAAAAACCCTCAAATGTGCCAGGAACTCATTGAGAAACTTAAAGCTTGTTTAAGGTTCAGCAGTGAAACGACATCGCGAAACTTCTTTGGCTTTCTTTGATTTTGAAAACCTTATAATGGACGTTCAACAAAGTTAAATTTGATCAGCTATGTTTTCAGGAAAAATAAAAAAACGAGACGGCAGAATCGTGGATTTTGACTCAGAACGAATCAAAAACGCCGTCTACAAGGCCTTTTTAGCTGTTGATCTGGGTGACGGTGTCAAAGCTGAGAAAATAACTAAGGAAACAGTCAAGCTCATTGAAGAACGGTTCAAAGAAAAAACTCCATCCGTTGAAAATGTGCAAGACACAGTCATCGAAGTACTGCGCAAAAATGAATACGAGAAAGTTGCTTCATCTTACGAGGATTACCGTCAGAAGAAGGAAGAGTTGCGCAAACTCAGAAGCATCCTGGGAGTCGAGCCGAAACTAAACGTGAACGCCATGGAAGTTTTAAAAGCACGGTATCTTCTAAGAGATGAACAGGCGAACATAGTTGAAACACCTGCAAATCTGTTTGAACGAGTCGCCAAAGCAATTTCCAAAGTCGATACAGATTACGACGAAAACGTCGCGGAAACCGAAAAAATCTTTTACGAGATGATGGCTAGACTCGAATTTCTCCCCAACACTCCAACACTATTCAATGCTGGCACGTCCAAAGGGCAATTGTCCGCGTGCTTTGTCTTACCCGTAGAAGATTCGCTGGAAAGCATATTCGCAACTGTAAAGAATATGGCGGTCATTGAACAAACAGGCGGAGGTGTGGGCTTCGATTTCTCTCGGCTTAGACCACGCGGCGACGTGGTTAGGTCCACCAAAGGTGTTGCTTCTGGACCAGTCAGCTTCATGCGCATATTCGACGTTGCTACCGAAGTCATAAAGGCAGGAGGCAAACGACGCGGCGCCATGATGGCTATCCTGCGAGTTGACCACCCGGATGTTTTGGAATTTATACAGGCAAAACAGAACCCCAATTTCCTATCTAACTTCAATGTATCCGTCGCCATCACAGACGATTTCCTCAAAGCTCTAGAAGAAGACAAGGAATATTGGCTCATTAATCCGCGAAACCAAGAAAAAATGAAACAACTAAAGGCCCGTGAAGTCTGGAACTTAATAGCACATTCCGCATGGGCAAGCGGTGACCCTGGTATGGTTTTCATCGATGAAATTAACCGTCATAATCCCACGCCGCAAATTGGCAGAATCGATTCGACCAACCCCTGCGGCGAGCAGCCGCTTCTGCCCTACGAAAGCTGTAATTTAGGATCAATAAACTTGTCTAAGATGGTTCGAGAAGGTACTATCGATTGGGACAAATTGCACAAGACGGTGAGAAACGCAGTTCATTTCTTGGACAACGTAGTTGATGCAAACGTGTATCCTATCAAGGAGACCTCGGACATTACCCATGCGAACCGCAAAATAGGCTTAGGAGTTATGGGGTTTGCCGACATGCTCATCATGCTCGGGATCCCGTACGATTCTGAGGAGGCGCTTAAGCTAGGAGAGGAAATTATGGCTTTTATTCAGGAAAAAAGTCACGAAAAAGATGTTGAAATCGCAAAGAAAAGGGGGTCGTTCCACAACTTCAAAGGCAGCGTTTGGGAATCCAAATACCCCGCCTTTAGAAACGCGACTGTTACCACGGTGGCGCCAACGGGCACTATAAGTATCATCGCAGGTTGCTCCTCAGGAATTGAGCCACTGTTTGCCGTGTCATTCATGCGAAACGTCTTGAACGGCGCACGACTCTTCGAAACAAATCCTTTATTTGAAGAGATGGCAAAGCAAAGGGGCTTCTATAGCACTGAACTGCTTGAGGAAATTGCACGAACAGGGTCCGTTCAGAAAAATGCGGGTGTGCCAAATGACGTCAAGCGTGTGTTCGTCACAGCTCTAGATATTTCGCCGCCTTGGCATGTTAGAATGCAGGCAGCATTCCAAAAAAGCACCGATAACGCAGTCAGTAAAACTGTCAACTTGCCTAACGAAGCAAAAGTTGAAGACGTGAGAGAAGTTTACGAATTGGCTTGGAAGCTCAAATGTAAGGGCTGCACCGTTTTCCGATATGGCAGCAAGCCCGAGCAGGTACTATACATTGGGCAAATTAAGACGAAAGATGGAACGTTTGTGTCGGCTCAGTCGGAGTATGCAGGTGGATGCCCGACACAAAACTGTCCATTTCCAGCATAGCAGAAGTTAAGGTGATTAAAGATGGGTTTCGTATATTTGTACACCGGCACTGGCGGAGGCAAAACTGCTAATGCATTGGGCTTAGCCTTGCGGACTGTTGGTCACGGGAAGAAAGCTGTAATTATTCAATTTTGCAAGTTCCGCAAAGACGTTGGAGAATACCTAATCAAACCTAAGTTAGGTGACTTGTACGAAATTTACACCTTCGGCAGAGAAGTCTGGCTGGGTGAAAAAGATATGACGGCAGAGTTTGGCGGCATGAAGTTTAAAGTTGAAGCCGTCACAGATCGCGACCGGGAACTTGCAGAGGATGGCTTGGCGTTTGCAGCTGAAATTATGCAGAAGCAGAAGCCTGCTTTGCTCGTGCTTGATGAGGTGAATTTGGCAACGCATTGGAAGCTTTTAGATGCAAAGAATGTTCTAAGTTTGCTCAATAATGTGCCAAGAGAAACCACGGTTGTAATGACCGGGAGGAACGCCCCTAAAGAATTCATAGAACGCGCCGACTTTGTCAACTCAGTTGATGAGGTGAAGATGCCTAAAAAATTCGAGTTGACAGAAGGCATCCAGTACTGAGGATATTTGTCATAAAGGAAAAGTTAGGCTTTGATTCTTTTAGCAATTTCCTTGCCCAGCTCAAAGCATTTCTTTAGGTCTTCCTTTTCGGGGATGTATTTTATTTCAAGTCCAGGTTCGTGTACTTCGAAGCCGGCTTTCTTTGCCATTTCAGTCATGGCGCGGACTGCGCCTCCTCCCCAGCCGAAAGAGCCAAAGAAGCTCCAGAGCTTGTCTTTTGGTTTTAATCCCGTCGCATAGGTCATGAACGAGCCAATTGTGGGGAACATGCCGTTGTTCAACGTAGGCGACCCCACGACCACAGCTTTGGACTCTAGAATTTCGGTCATGGCTTCGGAGTTGTCTGAAGAGCGAAGTTTGAGGAGCTTGACTTCGACTCCTTCGCTTATTGAGCCTTCAGCTATGGCTCTGGCCATCTTGTCAGTGCTGCCCCACATTGTGTCATGAACTATGACGATTTTGCTCTTTGCTTTTCCCGCTGCCCAGTCTGCATATGCATTGATTATTTTTGAAGGGTCGCTACGCCAGATAATACCGTGGCTAGGAGCGACCATGCAACACGCTAATCCACTCTGGACTACTTCTTGGATCTTGCGCGTCACCAGTGATCCAAGCGGCATGAGAATGTTTGCATAGTATTTTGTTGCTTCCTCCATCAGCACATGCTCGTCAACTTCGTCATCGAACCGTTTTCCAGTGGCAAGGTGCTGACCAAAAGCGTCGTTTGGCATGAGAATCTTATCTTCAACTATGTAAGTAAACATGCTGTCAGGCCAGTGAAGCATGGTAGCGTCAATAAATTTGAGCGTTCGTGCACCGAGTTTGAGTTCATCGCCGTTCTTTACTATTTGAACATTATTAAATTCCGGACCATAATGTTCAACTAGCGCATCTTTGCCCCTTGCAGATGAGAATATTGTGGCATTTTTTGCGATTCTCGCTATTTTAGGAAGACTACTAGAATGATCCATCTCGACGTGGTTGACGATGATATAGTCGATTTTTTCAGGGTCTTTGATTTCACTGATGTGGGCGATCAAATCTTCAGAGAAAGTGTGTTTGACTGTGTCGATGAGAGTCACTTTTTCGTCTACAATGAGGTAGGCGTTGTATGTGCTTCCTCGACTTGTAATATACCCGTGGAAATCACGTATGTTCCAGTCTACGGCTCCAACCCAATATATGCTGTCTGTTAGGTTTACTTTTACCAATTCCTTCACCTTTTATTCCTTTACAGTTCTGATGTTATACGTTATTTTTACTCCTGCTTTCTCAAATAGCACACCGACGGGACAGTTCTCAAGAGTTAACTTGTGAAGACGCTCTGCGCGGTCTTCTGGCGCATCGAGCTTAAATAATATGTCGAAAGATTCCTCAGCAATTGTGCCTATGTTCTCATCTTTAACCGCTTCTACCTTAACTTCGCACCCTCTTAGCTCAAGACGCATTCGCTTAGCAACCAAAGCCGCTATTGTAACATAGCAACCGGCGTGACTCATAACGCACAACTCCAGAGGCGTTGGCCCAAGCCCTTGGAAAGTTTCAGTGGGTTGATCCGCAACCGTGCAGTGCCCCCGGCCATTGTCGAGCGCAATCTCGAAATCTTGAATTATTCGTGCGCGTGCATGAAGTTTTGCCATCCTAACAACTCCAGACCGGTTTCCAAAAGGTCAGAAAATTCTGTGTATTGACGAGTTAATAATGATTTCTACGTCCGAATAGCTGGATATAACACTATTGTTCCCTAACTGAAAATCACCACGTTCCGCGAGG
>DATJPJ010000017.1:0-5082 GCA_035506455.1 Candidatus Nanoarchaeia archaeon | reverse complement strand
GCAAACCTAACAGCTGTTCCACAAGGGTGGGTGCGCGACTACTTCCTGGTAGCAAGTGTGTGGTTCAAAGGAAAAGGCTTACCTTACATGCCTTTTACGGTTGACCCGTTGCCTTTCCAGGGCATGAGTAGCTTTCCCTATCCAGCCAACGAAACCTACCCCTACGACTCTAAAAATCTGAAATATCTGTCTCAATATAACACGCGATCTATCACACAACTGACATATCTGCCGTAGAAACTCGCCAAACACAGATTCCAATTTTTTTTACTTTTTCTTCTGAATTACCTACAACAGTAATGTTGCTAGCATTGAATGGGCATGCGGTTCTCTTTCTTATAGGGAGAATATGCCTTCATTATGCTTCTGATATTTAACTGCTGTCTTTCTGTTTTTCTCTAATTTGAAAACCATAAAACGTACGCGCCAATCTTGGCAGCTGCAGATTGATTCTTGAGGGGCACACGTAGTTACAGTATCCACATCCATCACAATAGTCTAGTCGCAATTTATGTAATTTTTCCATGTCGTTTCTGTCAAAAGCTTCTTTGATTAAAATCGGGTTAAGGTTATGAACGCAAGAAATGAGGCATTTTCCACATCTAATGCAGGCTACAATGCTGTTTGACTGCATCTTCGCCTTCGGGAGCTTCACGGAAACCCTTTCTTTTGTGGGTTTACGCTGTCCAATTTTATCCAAAAGTGGTGCCATGAGATTCATGATTACCAAGGCTAGAATTGACCCTCCGAAGAAGTTCATATACGTTTGCACCAAAACGGTTATGACGGCTAAACCTACCCCGAAGATGATTTGCCCTCGGTACGTTAATGGTGTCGTTGCTGGATCTGTTGCCATAAAGAAGGCCATGAATATTGAGCTGCCGATGAACAACTCAAACATTAGCCTGAGTCCTAAATCGCCGCCATAGACCAAGAACATTAGGATAGACATTAAAACAGTGACGCCTAGGTAAGTGGCTGTGATTCTCCATTTGGTGTAGTCTCGGCAAATAATGAAGAATCCCACGCCGACAAGAACTACTGCGAGGCTTGAGGCGCCGCCCGTCCACCCGTGGATTTTTTCGATGAAAAGGGTATAGAAAACTTGCTGGGGAGAATTTGTTATTGAATTGGCCATACAGCTTTGAACATAACCGGCAAATGACGTTGAAGAACCGTAGCCAATTGCGCTTGCCAAAGAAGGAATGCCAAAGCCACCAAAACTGCTTGTAAAGTGGTCTTTAGCCAATAAGACGGTATTTAGGAAGGGGAAGAGAACCAGCAGTTTAGCTGCGGCGGCTGGGTTGACATATTTTCTGCCCATCAAGGTTTGAGCTTTTTTGAGAACAACCATGCCGATTACGGTGATTGAGATGACATAGTAGTATGCGTCTGGCGCTGTTAAAGCTATGACATCATTAACCTTGCTGTTAGGCACACCTAACGAGTAAGATAGCGCGACGATTAAGCCAAAAACCGCCGCCGAAATCGTATTTACAGGTGTTTTTTCTTTCAAAATCTTTGACATTCCAAAATCAAGTGTGACTGCAAGGGCAACCGCAATCGCTGCGATTATTATTGAAGTCGGCCACCACGAAATAGCTGAGACGCCAACGAGAATTACAAGCGCGACAAAAGTGTAGAGCATGAGCCTGTTTTTCGACATATATGAGTATTCTTGAGTTCTACGCATCAGGCGTCTTCCAAATGGTTTATGGTCTCGCCAATTTGGCGAGTTAAGCTAATAAGATTTTCTTAACTCGCCTATGTTGGGCTTGTTGTTGCATGATATAGGTTTTTTTTGAAGGGCAAAGCATAAAAAACAGTAACCAAATTTAACGCTCTCGCAGGGTTAAGCCATGGAAGAGTCTACTAAAAACTTGGATGCTTTCTTTCATCCGTGTTCAGTTGCAGTCATCGGTGCCACTAAGAAAGTTGACAAGGCAGGCCACGTTATTTTCAAGAACTTCGCGACGAACAAGCTGCGCGGGGTTTACGTAGGTGAGCTTTTTCCTGTTAACCCTAACGAAGACTCTATTTTGGGTTTCAAATGTTTCTCTTCTATCAAGGACATTCCAGGACCTGTTGATCTCATTGTAATTATTATTCCCGCTAAAGCAGTTCCAGCAGTTATTGAGGAAGCAGTAAACAAGCGTGTCAAAGCTGCAATAATTGTGAGTGCTGGATTCAAGGAAGTCGGCAACATAGAGCTTGAAAACCAAGTGGTTGAGGCCGCTAAGAAGGGTAACCTTCGGATTCTAGGTCCGAACTGTCTTGGTATCTACTATTCTAAAACGGGCGTTGATTCACTCTTTTTGCCGGAAACCAAGGTACTTTCAACAGGTGAAGACGTCGTTGCCACTCCGCGGCCAATGCCTGGAAACATTGCAATGATTACGCAAAGCGGAGCCTTCGGCGTCGCAGCCTTGGATTACTTGACGGGGCGCCAAATGGGGGTAAGCAAGTTCGTTAGCTTCGGCAACAAATGTGACGTTACTGAATCCGAAATCATGGACTATTTGTTGCGTGACCGCGAAACCAAGGTGATTCTTGCGTATGTTGAAGACATAAAGTATGGCCGGGAATTTGTCAAGATAGCTCGCCGCGTGACCTGCAAGAAGCCTGTGGTAGTTATAAAATCTGGCAAGAGTACAGCAGGTGCAAGAGCGGCGGCATCTCACACAGGTGCTATCGCGGGTTCCGATAAGATCTATGACGCAGCATTCAAACAAGCAGGTATCATCCGGGCTCGGGACATGGAAGAATTCTTTGACCTGGGCAAAGCGCTTACGATGCAGCCTCCTGCTTTGGGCAAGAACATAGGCATATTGACCGACGCTGGAGGGCCTGGCGTTATGACAGTGGACGAGTGCGAACTGCTTGGACTGACCGTGGATCCTTTGTCGGAGGAGACCGCGCAACAGTTTGAAAAACTTAAAGATAAAGGGGTAATTCTAAAAATCGCCGCCACGCATAATCCCGTGGATCTCACCGGTTCCGTTACGGATGAACAATTCTCAATTGCAGCGGAACTAATGTTCCAAGACTCTGAAATCGACGGAATTATTTTCCTAGGCCTTCACCATATGCCTGGTCTCAGGGAAAAATACATCAGCGACGTAGCAAAAATAAGTCAGAAGTACTGCAAACCCATAGTTATGTGTGATATTGGCGAAACAGAAATGGCGCTTTTCACCCGCAGCAGGTTCGATCGTCTTGGCGTTCCTTCATATACTTCGCCTGAAGATGCTGCAAGAGCCATGAAAGCTCTTGTGGCTTATGGCTCATATCTTCAACGATACGGTGTCGCAGAGGAAGTAATCAAGGAATTTATCGAAAATAGGACAAAGCGAGAACGCTCCTAGGCTTGAACCGTCAATGTTATTAGGTCGCCATCTTTTAACTTCAAGGTTTTGCGCAAATTCACCGACGAAATAATTTCAATCAGGTTTTCTGGGTACGCCTTTACTAGTGGAAGGATGACTGCACAATCCTGTTTGCCTATACATGCCTTGAAAAGTAACCCCGTGCAATAGCCTTCATAAGGTTGAATTCTGAACCCTTCTGTGCTCGCAAGTTGCTTTCTACTAATAGTGTTTCTACGAGTTAGCTTAAGATTTAGCGTGCCCAAAAAAGGAGTAAAGCCCAGGGTCTCTTTAACCTGCTCCTGCACCCATGGCAAGGAAAGGAATTTCTTTCCGTTACCTTCGCCAGTGAAGAGTTCGCCCTCAAAGGTTATAGTTTTCACAAATAAGCCTATTTCTGCTCTCTTAGCCACGCGGCCACTTTGCTGAGCAGGGGATTGGGCGAGATGTCGATAACTGGAACAATCATTTTCTCCTTCGTTTCGATAGTCGGCAAGAACTTTGGCATGATAGAGTACCCAACAAATGTCCAGTAGACTTTGCCGCTTTCTACAAGCATTTTAGCAACCGCGGTATTGGAGGGTGGAAGCGGGAAATATAAGAAAACTACACCTTCAGCCCAGTACAAACCCGCGAGTTTGCCGCCCGCTATTACGGATGTGAACCGCGCCAATTCATCTGGGGTTGCGAAGTGGGTTTTCTCCATAATCACGATTTCTCTGAATGGTTCATACTTGATGGTGACTTCATGTGTACTCATAACCCAATCAACCTGCAAAGCTAGTCTAGTTCGTGCTCCCTTTTAACCTTGCCATAAATGATCATTATTTGTGCGATCCGAAAAAGACTTTTTAGCTGCAGACTTCTACAATTCAACAGTGAGAACATGAGCATCGATGCCTCTCTTCTTGAAGCAAAAGACTTTGTTATGAAAAAGAAAATTCTATCTCTTCGAGAGCATTACGACTTCGAGGATCTCTCGGGTGTCAAACTGGGCGAAGCCGACGGCAGCTTCATTCAAATTCCTGCTAAATTCGCCGTCGTCGACATTCACGGCTTGGAGTTATTGCATTTACAAGGAAAAGTTTTCACATTGAGAAATGAATTCAACATGTACGGCCCCACGGGAGAAGAGCTTGGGACTATGAAGAAAAAAATACTCAAGCTAGTCGGCGAAGAATTTTGGCTGGAAAAAGGCGGAGTGGAATTCATGCGAATCTACGGCAACTTCACTGAGCACGATTATCAAATGGAAATCAACGGAGCACCCGTTGCTTCAGTCCACAAGAAATGGGTGTCATTAAGAGACCAATTCGGAGTTTCAATAACTGGAGAAGTTGACCCCCGGGTCGTAATTGGAGCAGTCATAATAATAGAGCACGTCGAGGTAACCGAAAAAGCCTCAGGGGCAAGCTCCTCTGGCGGTAGCTTTCGATAATGTAGAGTTCGATTGACCAACCTTTTTAATTGCCTTGGGAAAAAGTTATAGAGCAGACCAGCGTTAAGCCATCAGCACAGAAGGTAATCAATTTGCCAGAAATCCGCGTCGCCATCGTAGGCGTAGGCAATAGTGCCTGCGCACTTGTTCAAGGAACCCAGTATTACAAAAACGCTAAGGAAGATACGACCGTACCAGGTCTGATGCACGTCAACTATGGCGGCTACCACATAAGCGACATCAAATTCGTTGCTGCTTTTGAAGTCAACAAAGCTAAGA
>DATJPJ010000016.1:0-2242 GCA_035506455.1 Candidatus Nanoarchaeia archaeon | reverse complement strand
GTCAAAAAAGAAAACTACGCCTTAATAATAAAAATGGCTAAGGAAGGCAGATTAAAACCCACAGCCGGTGCAGGAATCGGCATGGAACGACTAGTCGGCTGGATCGCAGGTGTCAAGCACATTGCCGAATGCCAACCTTTCCCAAGAGTGCCAGGAAACGTTAATGAACTCTAAAGGAATTGACCACAACCATGAATCCATACCTTGAAGCATTACAACCAAAACTAAGCGCTGAAGACTTCAAAAAACTCAGTGCCATAGCTAACCCTAACGTACACGAATTCATAGCCAAAGAAAGCGACCTCTGTCACCCAGAAAAAATCTTCATCTGCAGCGACTCCGCCGAAGACATAGAATACGTAAGAAAGCAAGCAGTCGCCACCGGCGAAGAAAAAGCAATCCTAAACCTACCCGGCCACACCGTCCACTTTGATGGCGAACAAGACCAAGGTAGAGACCGCCAAGCAACCAAATATCTAGTAGCTAAAGGCGTGACATTGAGCAAAGCCCTCAACCAAATGGATCGCCAAGAAGGGCTCCTCGAAGTTATGGGCTTGTTGAGGAACAGCATGGTCGGAAAAACTATGGTTGTCCGCTTCATTGCCCTCGGACCCCCGAACTCTGTTTTTACTATTTTGGGTCTTCAATGCACTGATTCGTGGTATGTTGCTCACTCGGAATCTTTACTTTACCGACCTGGCTACGAACAATTCGTAAAAGCCGGAAATAAGACTGATTTTCTCAAAGTTCTCCATTCAGCAGGCAGACTAAACAACGAGATGGTCAGCGTCGATTATAACAAAAAACGCATCTACATCGACCATATGGATGAAACCATCTACAGTGTCAACACGCAGTATGCGGGAAACAGTGTGGGCTTCAAGAAGCTTGCCTTCCGTCTCGCTATACGCAAAGCCAGCAGTGAAGGTTGGCTAGCAGAACACATGTTGCTTATGGGTGTTTTCGGTCCTAAAAACCGTAAAACCTACTTCGCAGGCGCCTTCCCAAGCGCATGCGGCAAAACCTCAACCGCCATGCTGCCCGGCGAAACAATACTTGGCGACGACATCGCCTACATCCGCGAAATAGGCTCAGCTGCTCGTGCTGTTAACGTTGAATCAGGCATATTCGGTATCATCCAAGATGTAAAAGCCAAAGATGACGCCCTGATTTGGAAAGTTCTAACAAACCCCGGAGAAATCGTCTTTAGCAACGTTCTAGTCAAGGACGGACGACCATACTGGCTTGGCATGGGCGAAGAGTTGCCAAAAGATGGTTGCAACTACACCGGTGCATGGTATGAAGGCAAAAAAGATGAATCCGGAAACGACATCCCCGTAGCAAACAAAAATGCCCGCTACGCCGTAGCTCTCAAAGCCCTCGAAAACGTAGACCCTGAACTCGACAACCCAAACGGCATCGAACTCGGCGGCATCATGTATGGTGGAAGAGACGCTAAAGCCTACGTGCCGGTTCAGCAAAGCTTTAGCTGGGAACACGGCATAATAACTTACGGCGCCTCTTTAGAAACTGAAACCACTTTTGCCACAATTGGCAAAGAGGGTGTTCCAGAAATCAACATGATGAGTATCCAGGACTTCATCAGCATTCCAATGGGCCGAAACGTACAGAATAACCTTAATTTCGGGGCCAAACTCAAGAAGCGACCCATAGTTTTCGGTGTCAACTACTTCCTAAAGGAAGTTGGCAACGGCAAATACCTCAACACGCCGCATGATAAGCACGTTTGGGTGAAATGGATGGAACTAAGAGTGCACAATGAGGTCGACGCCATCAAAACACCCACTGGTTACATACCAAAATATGAGGATCTAAAGAAACTCTTCAAGCAGGTGCTAAAGAAAGATTACTCTAAAGACGACTACATCAAGCAATTCACCATACGTGTTCCAGAAAACCTCGCCAAAATTGATCGTGTTTCACGGTTCTATCAAGAAAATGTTACTGATACCCCCTTGGAAATGTTTGGGATGCTCTATATGCAGCGCCAGCGCCTTATGGATGCTAAGGAAAAATACGGCGATTATATCTCTCCTGAATGCTTTGAAAAAGAAGCAGGTGCCTAAATTTGGGAAAAGATGCTCTCTTTTTTCCCTTTTTATGGGTCAAATTTTTAAATGATCGAGGTTTACTGACTAGTAATTCATAATCGTTAATTAATTAAAAATGTCAAACAAGAAAACAAAGTAGCAAAAGAAGTGAAGGAAAAATGATGACGAAA
>DATJPJ010000015.1:0-3408 GCA_035506455.1 Candidatus Nanoarchaeia archaeon | reverse complement strand
GCTTTTACGCGTAGCGCTCGGGCTTTGAAGATATCTTCAGCTTTGCGTTCTAAAAAGTGACCTATGTCTCCACCGATAATAACGGTAGACGAATAGCCTCCCAAGAAGTCTTTGAAGAGGTCAAGTGGTGTTTTCTTTGCGGCAACTTCTAATGCAGTTAATGGGTCTGTGCCAAATATTTCGACGTCTTTGACTATGTCACGAGATTCCTTGCCCATAGCTGGCATTAAGTTAACTTCGGTTAGGCGTTTGAAGCTACTATAGGGTGCGATGCCACCTGAGGACATGATGCTGATGTAGGCTGCAGCAAATGGTAATTCGCGCTCTAAACTCGTGGATCGGTCACTGGCGTTGTTTAGTGGCACTACAATAAAACCGGCAACTACAAAGAGCGGCATCAAGACCAGAATCAATAGTGGAAGAACTTGGAGCGTGATTGCCAAATATACGCCTAAGATAGAAACGGACACTGACAACAACGCAGTGAGGAACATCATGGAAATGTAGGTTTCAGCGTAAATTCTAACTCGTCCGCGTTCGAGGGATCCCTTAGTGGATGGGAAAACCTTGGTTAAGACGTAAGGTGCCATTCGCCCAAATAGGCGGAATGACAACGCCTCATATTTTTCCAGGAGAGGCAACCGACTTAACCTCCTTGCTCTTGGAGATTTTGGTTTTTTCTGGGATTTTGATTTTGACTTTGTCTAAGATATCTTTAGGTTTGGCGTAGTACTCTGCGATTATGGTGGCGACTTCTTTGTAGCTGCGGACGTTGTTTTTGCGCATCCACCGCAAAATTTCGGCGCGGCGGTTCATCTCCTCGATGAGTTGCTCGCGAGTTAAGCCTATACGTTCAGAGATGTTTGTTAGTAGGAAGCTTGACTCTAAGTCAATGATTTGCTGGTCTTTAATTGGATCCCACTTGAATGGGTTGACGTATTTTTCGTATTCCACAATTTCGTTGACTGAGAGGACTCGGCGATAAGCGCGTTTCTCGCCGTTCTTGACTAAGTGAACGCGTTGAACCGACATAACGATGTTCATCAGTGGAATGTAGGCTGGTGAAATATCCATTGGTTTTTGGGTTAAACGTTTGACTGCAGACTGCACGTTTTCTGCGTGCATAGTGCACATGCCACCGTGTCCTGTCGCTAATGCCTGGAACAATACATAAGCTTCTTGACCTCTGACTTCACCTACAATCATCAAGTCGGGGCGGTGTCGCATACAAGTTTTAACCAAGTCGAAGAGTGCAACTTCACCGACACTGCTACCTCCTAAGCCGTAGCTTTGACGTGCGATGAGTGAAACCCAGTTTTCGTGACTGAGGTTCAACTCTGCTGTTTCTTCGATGGTCATGATTTTGCTGCCAGGTTTTATGAGGCAACCTAACGCGTTTAGTGCTGTAGTTTTGCCTGCTGCTGTTCCACCAAGCACCATAACTGATGCGCGATTCTCTAGACAAATCCAGAGGTACGCTGCCATTTCTTCGGTGAAGGTACCGATGTTGATAAGGTCAATTATCGAGTAAGGATCTTCGCGGAACTTTCTGATAGTGAACGCTGTGCCAAACGGCGTAATTTCTCTGCGGTACGCGACTGCGAGTCTGTGTTTTCCTGGTAGTGAAGCGTCCACAATTGGGAAGGCGCTGCTGACGTGTTTACCGGCCATGTGTACAAGTTTGACGACTAGGTTGTCGAGATCTTCGTCGCTTTCAAATTGTAAATTAGTTTCGATGCTTTCGAAGGTTCTGTGCCAAACGTAAACTGGTTTGTTAACGCCGTCGCAAGAAATGTCTTCTATGTTTGGGTCGCGCATTAATGAGTCGATTTTGCCGAAGCCGACTAAGTCGCGTTCTGCGTGATAGAGAATTTTGTACCACGAAACGTCTGGAAGCCATCCGAGGCTGATGCGGTATTTCTCTACGATTTTTCTTGCTTCTAACGCAAAGAACTTTCGCGGGTCAGCTACTTCTTCTTTTGGGGAAACAATTTCGGCGAGCAAAATTTCTAGAATGCGATTGTAGATTCCGCGTTCGAGCGGGTCGAGTTGGAGCTCATCTAGGATGTATTTGTGTTCACCGGTTTTGGGATCTTGGACAATTGCAACTTGACTGAAGGGTTCGTAGAGTGGATATTTATCTACGACTTTTACTCCTTTAGGTAAAGTTTTTGAAGGCAGGGGCATTTCTGGTTGTTCTGCCTTTTTTGATTTTATGGATATGTTGATTTTTGGAAGTTTTATGTTCTTGATTTTGGTTGGTATGCTGGAAAATGATGTTGCTATTCGTTGTTTTGCTCCAGCGAAACGTTGTTTGGCTCCATTGAAGCTTTCTTTTGTTTTAGCGAGTCTTTGCTTTATTTTTTCGCTGGTTGCATGGAGTTTTTCTGATAATTTAGTGAATCGTGAGGTTTTTTTATTTGGGGTTGACATTTGATAGTGTTTTGGGCGAGTAGCTCTATTAAGTATTATGTCTCACTACAGTTTACTGTAAATGTGTAGCACAAAACTACAATCAAAATTCATATTAGCCTCCAAGAGCAAAATTAAGACAACGACGAACGATTTTTAAACCTCCACATCATCAGCTAACCGAATGATGGCAACGGAAGAATCAAGTTTGAATCAAACAGCAAAGATCATCACCCAAGCTAAAAAAGATGGCAGAAAAGCACTCCTAGAAACTGAAGCAAAAACCATTTGCGCAGAATACGGCATCTCAGTCAACAAATTTAATTTAGCAAAAAACGATAAAGAAGCTGCCGGACAAGCAGAAAAAATCGGTTACCCCATAGTTCTCAAAATTGTCTCCCAAGACATCATCCACAAATCCGACGCAGGCGGAGTAAAAGTAAACCTGAAAACCGCCACTGAAGTTGAAGCAGCCTACAAAACAATTATCGAGAACGCCAAGAAATACAAAGCAGATGCCCGAATCGAAGGCGTTCTAGTTCAAGAGATGGCGCCTCAGGGAACAGAAGTAATTATTGGTGCAATTAAAGATCCACAATTCGGACAAACAGTTATGGTTGGGCTCGGCGGAATTTTTGTAGAGTTACTAAAAGACGTAAACTTCCGCGTCGCGCCAATAACCAAAGACGACGCAAAAGAAATGATAACACAACTCAAAGCTTTTCCGCTGCTCAACGGCTACAGAGGCGAAAAACCCGCAGACATCGATGCACTCGCAGAAATCCTATACAATGTCTCAAAAATTGTTTTGGATAACCCGGAAATAAAAGAGATGGATCTCAACCCAGTTATGGCTTATCCTAAGGGCGCAAAAACTGTTGATGCAAGAATAATTCTTGAATAAACTTTTG
Organism: Candidatus Nanoarchaeia archaeon; assembly: GCA_035506455.1. Lineage (GTDB taxonomy): Archaea > Thermoproteota > Bathyarchaeia > Bathyarchaeales > Bathycorpusculaceae > JADGNF01. Next base: position 85 of record DATJPJ010000015.1, on the reverse strand, counting down.
TCTTCACTGCATCCACTCGTATTTAGGAAAAAAATTTTAAATTTTAATTTTTTTCTGCGTTAAGAAAGATAAAAAAAGATTTCCG
>DATJPJ010000014.1:0-13795 GCA_035506455.1 Candidatus Nanoarchaeia archaeon | reverse complement strand
AATTTCTGCTTAATTAACTGGAATAAAATTGGTTTAAAAATGTAAGTTTCTGGCTCTAATCAGGCTAACAAAATATTTGCTAACGTTTTCAAGCAATGCAAGTTCAAACCGAGGACAATATGAAAACTTTGGTCCGAATTTTTCAGATCGGCAAATAATTTGTTAGAAGACTGAAGAGTTTGCCGGGGCTTTGGGGTTGTAACATTGAGAATTTTATGGAGAGAATGACTGTCATCTCAACGCTTAAATTTGCAGCAAATCCAGAGCCCATTCGGTCTCAATCATTCGAAAATACTATGTTAATAATTAGAAAAAAAGAAAAAAGGAAATGTTGGTTTGGTTTTGTTGGTTTTTTATTTGCGTCTTCTTTGAAGAGCTATGGCAGCAATTACGACGATGATAATAACGACGATGGCTGCTGCAACTAGATACAGTGTGGTTGCTGGTGTTGTTCCTGGTGGTGTCACTGGTGATGGTGAAGCTGGTGTTGCAGAGACGCTTGGTGTGGCTCCTGAGGAAACTGCCCCGACTACAACGTGGGTTTCCGCTGCTGATCCGTAGTAGCTGTTGCTGCCTGAGAATGAAGCGGTTATGATGTACATTCCGGTAGCTGATGGTGTCCATGCAATTGCAAAGTTTCCGCTGCTGTCGCTATTAACTGTGCCAATAGTTGTGGTGCTTCCAGTTGAGCTTGTGGCGGTTACTGTCACTTGGACTCCGGCGTTGTCACATGGGAATGTTGATGGAAGTGGTTGTTGTTCGTATTGGTATGCCATCCATTGGCTCATGTATTGGTCGGAGATTGCTGGTGTTCCTTTAGCGCCCGGTGACTGATCCGTGACTGTTCCTTGTATAACCATGCTTTGGCCAGTTCCGGTCGCACTTAGCGGCGCTTGAACGGTCATTGCAGTTGGTCCTTGGCCGAATGCGTATATCTGGTTGTCATATTCGTTTTGTGTCAGCATTACTCCGTCAGATATTGCAGGTTGAAGGAACCAACCCGGCATGGTCCAGAGGTTCTGTCCGCTGTTTTTGTCCAAGCAATAGAGATATTCGCCTTGGTATAGAGGCTGCGCGCCATTTCCGTGATCACCCGTCTGTGCGTAGATTTTGCCATCGGCAATCAGTAAGCCTTGGTACAGTGCGTTAACTCCGTATGGGTTTAGACTGCCTGCGGTTCCAGCGTCAAAGTTCCAGTTGTTCTTTCCAGTTGCGGTGTCGAATGCGTGAATCATGCCGTCGAAGCCCCAGTTGTATACAACGTTGTCTGCGACGAAGTCCGTTTCCCAGTTGTACAATGCCCATCCGTTTGTCGATGCTTGCACTGGACCCCAATTGAATGCTCCTGTTTTAACGTTCCAAGAGTACATCGATAGGCTTTCTTTGTTGTAAATTGCAAAGTTGCCGTTATCATCGATTATTCTTGGCATGTTTACACCGTCGTATGCCGTGCCGTTTAGCGGAATTTTGGTGAGCATGTTAATTGTGACTGGCGGGGATAAAACTGAGCCGTCACTCATTTTATAGCTTGCCCAAGTTTCGTAGGGTGGCAATGAGAAAACTGCTCCTGTTGGTCCATTTCCGGCCATAACCCACACAGTATTGTCGTATCCTGTCTGCTCGATGGTTGGTGTTCCAGATGCGTTTAGTGCTGCAAAGCCTGTTAGTGGTACAGTCCATTCGATACCGTTGGTATCAGCGATAAGTCCGCCGCCCAAATTTGTTATTCCTGTTCCGTTGAAGGTGAGGCCCATGTAGTTTTCGGGTCTGTAAGTGAATGGGTTTACTCCTACCAGTGCAAGCAATCCTGCTGCGGCAAGTCCTGGGTTAAGTGCTGCTGTCGTGCGTGGATTTAGAACAGCGCTTGAATTCCAGAGGCTCAGTGTTCCTTTGGTGTTGTCAAGGGTATAGATGAGTATGTTTCCAGGTCCACCCCAGAAATTATCCAGAACCATTGTTCCGGTTGGCACGTTAGCTATGCTTAAAATGTATTGGCCTGTCCATGCATCGTACATCTTCCATGTTCCGCCGGGTCCGTTGGTGTCCCACAGGTAGGCGTATGTTCCTCCTTGGTTTGGCGAAATGTAGTTGTAGATTTGACCAAAAGATATCGACGCTTCAGGAATAGTCATTATGGTTTTTCCTGTTGATAGTGAAACGCATGTGACACTGGATTGACTCTCTTGATCGACGGTTGTATATGTGTTAACACCGGTGTTAGTAATTGCCGTGGGTTCTTGACCAACTATGGTGTTATAATAGAGTCTGCCGCTGATGATCACTGGTGGCTTGAAATATTGTTCATATGACATACCATTGTAGAAGTCCGTTGCACCGAATTCTCCTCCAGTGAGGCCTCCGAAAGTTAAGGGAGATGTCCATAGTATGTGGGCGCTGTTTGGAGCTTTGGTGCTGCGGTCGTATGCGCTGCCCTGATCAAATTGACGACCAGCGTAATCCCAGCCTGGCAATAGCCAATTGCTAGTTATTTGGTACCAGTTGTAGTTTAGTGCGTTTACGGGTCGTTGCCAGTAGGTGGTAGGTAGCGGGGTGGTTGTGTTTGGTGCAGCAACTTGTGCCTGTGTTACAGTAACAGTAGTTGGGAGACTTTGTGCGGGACCGTAGACTATTGGCACTGATGATGATAGACCTAGTGGGTTGAAGAAGGGTTGGATTGTTTGTCCAGGGAAGCTTGCTTGGAATGTGTAGTTGCCAAGTTCAGTTGCGGTGTAGAAGAAGAATCCGGATGCGACTGCGTCAAGTGAAGGGAAGAATTTCGTGTCGGTAGTTCCGTCTGGCTTAGTTATGGTGACGGTTACGTTGTGCCATCGTGATCCCGTGTTCTCTACGGCATCTGGTGTAACAGAGCTCATGAACGCCACTACTTGTATGTTCTGGTTGAGTCCGGCTTGGGTAGCAGTAACGAACATATAAATGGCTGACTGCGAAGATTGCGCTTGAACAGACTGAGCACCGATCGCTAAAGCAGAAACAGAAAGCAATAGAATCAAAGCAACAGCAACAAAAATACTTTTTCCATTTCTTTTATTTCTAAAATTTTCTGCTGACATTTTTTACTCTCCTTTTTCCTAACTAGAAAATATCTGCATGCCATTATATATTTAATGCTTTTCAAACTTGGCGGGGAATGCAGGTAAAGGTGCCATATTTACCTCAAAAAAGCGTCAACTTAAGAAGTAGCTCTTAGGTACATGCGCAGACGTTTAAAAAAACATACCAGCAGCAGATCCAATTGACAAAATAAGCCACTTGCGGTGATTATAAATATTCGGAAAAGATTCATTGAACCTAAAAAGGGGATACCTGTTTCAACCGATCAAATCTCTGAAGTTCAATCAAGGATTCTCAAGAAGTTGTTAACGGACGGTCGCAAGAGCGTCGTTGAAATAGCGAAAGAATTGAACCTAACGAATGAAGCCGTTAAAAAAAACTATTGCGAAATGGAACGAAAAGGCATTATCAATGGGGCGACTATCCACATTAATTACGGAGACTTTGGCTACAAAGCTGTGGCTCACTTAATGATAAGGGTAGATTCGTCTCAGGCAGACCGCCTCTTGGAATCTTTGAAAGACATGCCTGAAGTCTATTCTATTTATAAAAGCGGAGCCGCGGGAAACGTAGACGCGATATTAACGTTAAGAAGCTTCCAACAATTAGATGATGCCAAGCATAAAATTAAAAGCCAGTTTTCTGTTTCGGAGATGAAAACAGCCATTTGGACAGACGTAAAAGAGATGCACGGAAACTTGGGGATATTTACTCATGAAACTGTTAGAAACAAAGATCCAATTGATTGTTCAAAAACGAAGAGAAGTGGCATTTCAAAAATAGCAATCGATAAGATTGACCAAAAAATAGCTGATGAGCTAGCCAAGGATGGGCGAGTTTCAATAGCGACATTGGCTAAAGAAGCAGACATTTCACCTAACAATGTTAGAAGACGATATGAAAAACTCAAGAAAAACGGCATGTTAAAAGTGACTATTCAGATTGATCCAGTTAAAATTGGATACCAAGCATTAGCGGTATTTTTTGCGGTAACGTCTAATGAGGATTTGTCTTCGATTATTGCGAAAATAGGCTCAATCCCAGACGTGATAAGCATAATGAAAACAAGTGGAGACTATGATCTGCAAGTGTACGCAATGATAAGAGACTTGCGTCAACTGCTTTCGACCCAAGAAGAGCTTGAAAAAACCAGAGGTATTTTAAAGATGGATATGGAATTGCGTAAGATACCTAATAAATGGCCAACGCCTCGCCAATATATATCAACGTTTTGAGAATATCTCGATATTTCTAAGATACTTACGGAGTCGTTTGAAATAGCAATTTGAGGAAGAAAAAAGCAACAGAATAAGAATTCTTAAAAGTTAAAACTCTCCAATAAGCAAGCAAGAGCTAAGAGGGGGCAATTGGGGTTTGACGAAAATTAATGAACTTGACTCCAAGATTCTACATGATTTGCTTTTGGATGGAAGGAAGAGTTTCGCTGCACTTGCAAGAGAATTTGGGACGACAAAGAACAAAGTTTGGAAACACTACAGATCATTGGTGAAAAAAGGAATAGTTACCGGCGCTACGACTCAGATGGACTTCGCGAGCTTTGGTTATGAGACAATTGCAACCCTACTTATTAGTGTTGAAGCCCAGCAGATAGATCAAGCTACAGAATTCATAGGCAAGATAATAGAAGTCCTTGCATTCAGGCAGTATTACAGTTTTTACAACATCAGAGCGTTTGTGTCTCTAAGGAGCTTAAATGAATTGGATCAAGTAAAACAAGCAATTAAGCGGAAGCTGCCTAACGCATTTTTAAAGACTTATGTGTGGACAGATGTTAGAAACATCCCCGAGAATTTAGATCTCCCACGGATAATGAGCATGAAGAATCAAAATAAACCTTCTTTTTTAGAAAAATTGGATAACAAGCTATTGGAAAATCATATGGACGATGTGGATAAACAAATATTAGAAAAACTCACCATAAACGGGCGAGCCTCATTCACTAAGATAGCTAAAGAAATAGGAACTTCAACCGATACGATCGTTAAGAGGTATCATAAGCTTCGAGAAAAAGGAGCGATTAGGGTTTCAATCCAAATTAATCCCAAAAAAATCGGGTACAATTCTTTGTTAGATTTCAATATTGCATTCACAGCTCTTGAAGGTTCACCAGAGACGGTCATCGAATCGCTTGCAAGAATCCCAGACGTAGTGATAATTACCAAAACAAGTGGCGACTACGATCTGCAACTAACAGCACTTGCAAAAGACACTGTACAATCCTTTGCAATTCAAGACAAGATCTCGAAAACACTTGGCGTCACCAAAATGGAAGTAAGCGCACGGAGAATCCCTGAAAAGTGGCCAACACCACGACAATGTATATCATCGTTCTAGCTCGAATGTAGCTCAATATTTATCGGTGTCGTTTTTGAGGGTTTAATGGGTTCCCAAAACAAGATTGAGAAAGAATATTGGAAAATTAGGCATCGATTTGTCGACATCTCCTTGCTAGCTAAATCCAAATCTCGACTCACCACGCTGAGAAATAGGTAAAACCGTGGTTTGTTAAACTTTGATGATTATTTTGCCTATTCCTGAAGATTTTAGAAACATTCTTGGCCCCAGTGAAATTGTTGAAATCGGGCTCGTTTCAACGGACAAAATGTTTGAACAACCGCGTCTACAATAGGCCTTCCAATTTAAAGAAGATGAATTTGTGTAGCGAATCCATTTTTTGGAAAGCTCAAGCAAAATTCGTTAGAATTGACAAGTGAATTGGACCATTTGGATTTAGTGCAGACCTTCGCCTAATAGCCTTCAAAAGTAGCATTCAAGTAAGAACCCTTAAGTCTGCCGGCGGGCTTATATTAACTATAATTGGAAACTTGTTTTTCAGTTATTCCGCAATTTAATTGAAGTGAATGCAATGATGTCTCAAAAAATTATGTGCGAAGCCAAATGCAGCAGTAATATTGAAGCAACTTCAATGCTTGTCAAACCTGCCCCGAACAAGCTATGTTACTGCAAAATGTGCTTTCCCAAAAGATATACTGACCAGTCCATGAGCGCAAGCAGGCTTATGCATTTTGACTATAAAAAAGGTTGGGAAGTCGAAGAAAATAACGAGGCAAACGGGCAAACGAACTGCCTCCGAACTCTCGTTTTTGGTTAATGATCTAAGGAAAAAAGGTAAAACGTTCATTCAGTGAGGAATTAACAATGAATACAGCAAAAGGTTGGAGGAGAATTAGCAATAAAGGAGGATTCGTGAACGAAACTACAGGCGAGACTCTAATAGTAACAAAAAAGGAATTTGGATTACATTACCATGTGCTGCTCTTTACGGGACAAAGAACCAATGATGCAGACGCTAAGAACATCTCACCTGATTTCCCAACCGAGGTAAAGGCTGAATCCTGTGCCATGAAATGGATGGAAAAGAATCCCAATGGTTCCATTTGAGTTTTCGTAAATTAGTCTTTGCCAAGGTGGAATGCAATTTCTTAACCGCATTCTCAAAAGAAAGAGAAAGGTTAAGCTTTTAATCTGATCAATTCCAGGGTTGTTCCTATTGCTTGACCAGGTAGCCCCTTTTTGAATTTTGCAATGACAACACCGTTCTTTCCATGAAGTCCAACAATTTTACCACCAATGCTGTTCTTTTCGCCCTTCCACATTACTTTTTGGCCAATCAGTTTTCCCGCTTCTTTGTTATCTATGCTAGAGAATTGAATAAGGCACTCGTGGGATTCTTGCGTTCTGATACCTATTCTGTAGTTCATTATTCTTCCATAAATTGACTGAGACATAACATACACCTCCTAAATACGTAATTGTCAACTGAATTTTCACTTAACATATATGCTTTTTCTGAAGAAACATTAACCATCTAGCAGTTCACCAAGGTCTTCCTCTTCATAGATAAATTCTTTGAGCTTGATGTTTCCATCCGCAAGGTGCACGGTGTAGTTAGCTTCACAAATCGGGCAAACGACAATTTCGCCTTCCTTGACGTGATCTACTTTGAAAGTATTTCCGCACTCTGAACATTTTAATATTGACATGATTAACTCCTCTCACAAATGTAAGCTAGTTGCAATCGCGAGACCAGCTGGTTTTAATTGGTCGTTCTCGGAAAAAATGTCGCCCTTAGATCCAGTTTGGAAATTCGAGGGTGAAAATACAACAATATCACCATCTTTAAGCCAAACTCGCCGCTTCAACTTCCCTCGAAATCTATTTAACTTTTGTTTGTCATCATGATAGTTTATCATTATTCTGTTGGCGCCAAGCACCTTCACTACCACGCCCAGCACATCAGTCCAAGATGGCAGAACCACTTGTTCACGACTTGCTTGATGTGTAATCTTTCTTTTGCTTATTTTTTATCCCTCAACACTGACGCCTAGGCGTCGGATTTCAAGTATTAGAATTGGTCTGGGAGAAAAAACAAGCAACGATCCATTCGTCGGTTGCCTCTTCCCCTTAAGAACTCTAACAACAAGATAGTTTTGAGCCACGGTCTATATTAGGGTGCACCTCAAGAAACACCAAAGTTGATGGCTATTTGACAAAGAATGAAAACTGATTTTTGTTTGGGCGTTTTTACGAAGTGATATGAGTTACTTTTTAGATCAGGAAAAGTGATTCTTGTCAAATGCGTTTATAAGCCTCGCAGATCACCTGACCTTGAAGAGTTTCTATTATAATGGCGATTTAGTTTTCTCCGATAACGGATTCTTTTCAAAACCAACAAAAAAAGTGAGTAAAAAATGTGTATATTACGAGCAGGTTTAGTGAAAAATTGCAGAAAATGTAAGTCATCAGTTCGACTTACTTGCACCATGAGAAAGAAAACTACCAAGAAGTTCTTCGGAGATAATAAGAAGAAAGCAGCAAGCAGCGCGAAGACCGTTTAGGTCTGGGTGCAAATGTTTAATCAGAAGTTAGGCTTTAAATGCAGGCTGTGCTCAGCATCTTTTGAGAATCCTGAGAAACTGAGAGTTCACAGAATTGTTGAGCACAAGGAACACATGCTTGTTATAAAGCGGTAAACTCCATTCTTTATTTGACGTAGCTTAGGATGCGAACGGTTTCTTTATTTCAAATACATAACATTTTTCGTATTCGTGGCGTTATATTGATACGCTTTTGATATGTAATGTGTAACTTTTGGAAACAGGAGTTGTCCAAACATTTGTGTTTCTTCAGCGTTAACTATAACTTTGAATGGCAACTATGAGTAAAGCCCCTTCCAAAAGTAGGCTTCTTAAACTTCTTTAACGTTACATTTTTCATTCGCAAAGTCCAATTCACTCAAATAGTCGTTTCAGTTTTGAACGCTTTTTAGCTTATTGTGTTTTGCCTTTCGCAAAAACTCATCTTCAGTTTCTCCGTATTCATCCTCATGGAAAAGCCCAAATGTGCAGTACCACTAACTCTAAATTGTGCAGCGATTTAATGGCTTTGTAAAATTCGGTCCCGAGATGAATCATTTATGGAGCAAAACAAAAAAACTTTTGAAGCTGCTCGAACTATTAAAATGAATAGTTTGGCAGAATATCAAGAAGGCTCAATAGTAAGTCGCACTTTGATCGACAAAAAAACTGGAACCGTGACCTTTTTTGCTTTTGATCAAGGACAGGGACTTAGCGAACATGTTGCTCCATATGACGCTTTAGTTAGCGTGCTCGATGGCGAAGCAGAAGTTGTAATATCTGAAAAAACCTATCATGTAAAAGAAGGAGAAATGATAATTTTACCTGCCAAAAAACCACATGCACTCAAAGCAACTAAAAAATTCAAAATGATGCTAGTCATGATTAAAGCGTAAAACGTGTCAAATATACTATTAATTATTCGGGTGGCAATTGTCAAGCTGTCACCGTGTAATCTAGAAGTAACTTACTTTAACAATAAATTTTCAAGTTCTGTTCCGTTTTTGCTCAATTGCTTTCTTTGCTAAAACTACGGCGTCTTCTCTTGTTTTGCCAAATAGTGCGCCTACTTTGTCTGCATCTTCTTTAGTTACTGCTGCACCCCCCACGATTACGGTTATGTCCTTTAAACCTTCAAGTTCTAAAGCGGAAATTAGCCTTGGAAGATTCTCCTTAGCAGCTGTGAGCAAAACGGAAACTACAATTATATCTGCATTTACTTCTTTTGCCTTTGAAGCAAAAGTTGCTGGAGAAACTCCTTTCCCAACATCAACAGTTTTGAATTGCGCAGATTTGAGAGATTTTCTAACCATATCTTTAGCAGTATCCATTATTTCTGGGTAAAGAGTGCCAATCGCAACGGTTCCAATTGGATTGACCGGTTCCGCCGGTTCTTTCTCTCTCATAGCTTTTAACCAAGACATTTCAAAACTGACTCCTAAACCATTATGTAATTAACGACAAAAGACGCTTTTAATGCTACCGTTAACCCGGTTATCAATGTGAAAAAATAAGGACCTTAGCTGACCTCGCGAGTTTATAACTTGCTACGATATTATGCTTTGACTGAAATCCCATTGACGTAATCAATAATTGTTTTTAGATCTTCTTCTGGATTTTTAATTGGCATTATGTTAAATTTTTCAATTAGCACTTTGAGAATGTTTGGGGTGATAAATGCGGGAAAACTAGGTCCTAGGCGAATGTTTTTCACGCCTAAGTAGAAGAGAGACAGCAGAATAGCTACAGCCTTCTGTTCATACCACGAGAGAATGAAGTACAACGGCAATTCATTTATTCCACAATTGAAGATCTCCGCAAAGGCTTGGGCTATTTTAACAGCTGAGTAAGAGTCGTTGCATTGTCCTATGTCCAGTAATCTGGGAATGCCATCGATTTCGCCTATGTCTTTGTCGAAGAACCGGAATTTTCCACATGCCAAAGTTAGGATAATAGAGTCTTTTGGCGATTTTTCAACAAACTCGGTATAGTAGTTGCGTCCTGGTTTAGCGCCATCGCAGCCGGCTACGAGGAAGAAGGAGTTAATATGTCCATTCATTACTGAGTTGACTATATTATCGGCCAATGAGAGAACAGCATTTCTGCCAAAACCAACAAGGACGGTTTTGCCTTCAATGTCTTCGGGGAATCCTGGTAGTTCTAGGGCTTTGTTGATCACTGCTGTAAAGTCTTTGCCGGATACATGCGGTACACCTGGGTAACCGACAGGTCCTGAAGTGAAAATGTTTCCTTTGTAGCTTTCGAGTGGTCTTTGAATGCAGTTCGTAGTCATCAATATGGCACCAGGAAAAGCCGCAAATTCTTTTTGCTGGTTTTGCCATGCAGTTCCGTAGTGTCCGTAGAAGTTGGGGTACTTTTTTAGCTCTGGGTATCCGTGTGCAGGCAACATTTCGCCATGAGTATAGATCGTGATGTCTTTGTCTTGAGTTTGTTTCAGTATATGTTCCAAATCGATAAGGTCATGGCCTGAAAGAAGTATAGCTTTGCCCTTCTTATGCCCTAGCGGAACCTTAGTTGGCACAGGATGGCCAAAGGTTTCAGTATTTCCAGCATCCAAAAGCTCCATAGCTCGAATGTTGACCTCACCACATTTCAAAACGAGATCTAAAAAGTCGTTAACGCCCAAAGACTTGTCAAGAGTCGCTGCAAAACCTTGCTGAATAAACTCAAAAACGCCGTCATCTTTTTTTCCAAAAAGATAGGCATGATAGGCGTAGGCTGATACTCCTTTTAATCCATAAATTAATAGCCAGTGAAGCCCATTCAAGTCAGGATCTATTGAGGGATCAGCATTCACCCCAACCTGTTTTCCCTGTCCAATTAGCCCTTCCGGCGTCCTCTCAAGAAGCATTTCAACTGGTCCATGAAGTCCGACATGGCCCCCGGCTGATCGTACTTTTTCGCGTAGTGCATCACGAAGTCTCGCTGCTTTGACTATGTATTCGATTAATGTGTCCGGGTCGAAGTTCACATTTGTTAATGTGGCGAAGGCTGACTCGCAGATAAACAGGTTTAGTTGCTCGTCTTTGACGCCAATTTTTCGCCCTTCTATCGATAACTGGGATAACCCTCTAAGCAAGTAGACCAACAAGTCCTGAAGCGCGGCGACCTCAGGATTTTTTCCACAAACACCAAAAGCTGTGCAGCCCTTTCCCTGTGCAGTCTGCTCGCACTGAAAACAAAACATTTGATTCACAATAATGCACCTGCTCATTCACTTGACTGTTTTAACGTAAATAGCTTTCGTAGATAATATCGAAACCATGAAAAACGCGGCGCCAATAAATGTCCAACGCGTGAGCCAATACTCGTTTTTTCCTTGGAAAAGAAGTGAAACGGTTTTGCTTGGATTTGACTACCAATGGGGAAAGAGCTTTTCGAACCTCAATTTGAAAAATGTTTACTGAACTCAGATTGTGAGGATAGGTCTATAATTGAAGACTAGATCGATTTTCTTTACGAGTAAAAATTCAAGACGAATTAAGGTTGATTTTAGAAGTATTGTCAAATAAGCAAAAAATAGCTACTGTTTAGCTAAAATAACCCTAAACACAGCCCCAAAAAATGACTCCTAGAGGGGATTCAAGCCCCAATTTGCCGGCAAAAATGAACCTTGAATTTCTTAAACGTGCCGGCTGTGACTCAAACCCACGGAGCAACACGCACTAATTGCCCCTCTTTTCGAGGTAGCGTTAGACCTCACTTGCCTCGCCCATACCGCTGGGAAACCGAACCTAGACATCAAGCCAGAAATTATACTCGGGATATGCATTTGATTTGAGGTTCAATTCACTTCTCGCCATTTTGAAGGAAGTTGCTTGCATGATTCGTCAGAGTCAAGGGTGAGCAAATAGATGCTTGCCTACACACGACTTGTTTATAGAAATTCATTGCTATTCTTATGTACCCATAAAAGGAAAAAAATAGTAAAAAAGAATTGGAAGAACTTATTATGACGCCATTTTCTTAAGTGACCGTACACCCCAAGAAAACACTACGACTGCAAGTACACCGATGACGACGAATCCTTCCACAATTGCTAAGTTCTGAAGGCTACCTGCAAACAAGTCGCGGGTAGCGTTGACGGCATATGAAAATGGATTAATCTTTGCTAAGTCTTGAAGCCAGAGGGGTGCAAGTGCAAGGGGAAGGATAATGCCTGATAGCAAAGAAACTGGCAGTGTTATAGTGTTTAAAGTGGGGGCAAGTGCGTCTTCTATTTTGTAGATTAGAGCAAAACCGTATGATATGGAGGCCATTGTAATTCCGATTAGAGCATACAATATTAGTGAGAGCAAAAACCCATAGATGTTTACGCTTAGCCCGAAGGGAATAGCAACCAGAGTTATAAGGACGCATTGAAGAATCAGCACCACTGCGTCACGTAGAACTCTGCCTAAGAGAATAGCTGGTCGTTTCACTGGCGTAACTAAAAATCGTTCAATAACGCCTGACCTAATGTCATCGATGAGCGAAAATCCAACGAAAGCAGTACCAAACAATGCTTGCAAAACTAATAGGCCTGGAATAAAAACATCCACCGTTTTTCCCGAAGGCAACCCTGGAACTCCGCCTAAACCGTTTAGGAGGGGCATAAACAAGAGCAAGTACATCAGAGGTTGGAACATGCTTACGAAGACAAAAACGGGGCTCCTAAGAGTGTGCTGCATGTTTCGAATAAACATTAATTTTGTGTCGCGCAGAAGGGTCATTTTATTTGGTCCTCCCTAAGTGAGCGGCCAGTGTATTTTAGAAAGACATCATCTAAGCTTGGTTTTGAGAGTGTCATCGTCTGTGCTTCAAGGTTTTTTGCGTCGAGTGATCGCAGAAGTTCAGGCATCATACTTTCTCCTTCTTTGATGGTTAAGTGAACTGAGTTGTTCTTAGTTTGTATCGTTCCAGTCGGAAGTTTCTCAGTTAACAAAGCTACAGCTTTTTTAGCGATTTCCTCTGACTGAAAACTAAACACTATTGTATCGCCGCCTACGGAACTTTTTAATTCGCTTGGAGTGCCTGTTACAACAACTTTTCCGTTGTCTATAATGGCTATTGTGTCGCAGAGCTTATCGGCTTCATCCATGTATTGAGTAGTCAAAAAGACGGTGACGCCTACGTCTTTGAGTTTTCTTATTTCTCCCCACAAGTATGCTCTGCTCTGCGGGTCAAGACCTGTTGTGGGCTCGTCTAGAAGAAGCAGCTTTGGGTGATGAATCATTCCAAGTGCAATGTCTAAACGCCGTTTTTGACCACCAGAATAGGACTGCGCGGGTCTTTCTATAAATGTGCTCATTTGGAAGCGTTCTACGAATTCAGATGTGTATTTTTGTGCAGTTGAAGCATCCAAACCATACAGTTGGGCCTGGAGGACTAGATTCTGAATACCTGTAGATGATAGGTCTGCTCCACCTGCTTGACTTACGCATCCAACATTCTGCCTAATATCCTCTTGCTGGGTTGCTAAATCGTACCCCAAAATTATTGCTTCTCCACCTGTTGGACAGAGTAAAGTTGAGAGCATTTTTTGAGTGGTAGATTTGCCTGCGCCATTTGGACCCAGAAAACCATAGATTTCCCCTTTCCTAACAATAAGGTCAATGCCTTTGACTGCTTCAACCTGTTTTTTCCCGCCTCTTCCTTTAGAGATGAAAGTTTTGCGAAGTTCTTTTGTTTGAATTATCAAATCATCAACCGTATTAAGTCACCTGTGACCAGCAAACCGACTCTTTCTTCCTCTTACAAGAGACGTCTATATAAAAATTGACAAATGTACACAGAGCAAAGGAGTAAATGAGAAATAGAACCTC
>DATJPJ010000013.1:0-15416 GCA_035506455.1 Candidatus Nanoarchaeia archaeon | reverse complement strand
TTTATCGCGGTAAATAAAAAGAATAGTTAGTGCTTTTTTTGCCTAACAAAGTAACAGTGGGAATTTGTGCATACAACGAGGAAAATAACATAGCTAAATTGCTGAAAAATGTCCTTGACGATCAGGAACTTTCTTCAGATTCTGAAGTTTTAGTCGTTTGTTCAGGTTGCACCGACGGCACAAATGAACAAGTTCAAGCTTACGCGGCTAAAGATTCACGACTGAAGCCGTATTTCGAGCATGAACGGCGCGGCAAAGCTTCTGCCATTAATTACATCTTAGCCCGTGCCAAATACGACCCCATAATCTTCGTTTCAGCAGATACTCTTCCCTCTAAAGCAATCTTCCAAAAACTTCTATCCAAGCTAGAAATACCTGACGTCGGAATCGTCTCAGGCAATCCTGTTCCAATGAATAGCACTCGTTCGCAAATGGGTAGACTTGTGCGTCTTATGTGGACTTTTCACGGACATGTTTTTGCGGAACTTAACGACGCTGGACTAGCCCGTCATGCAACCGAAATTTTCTGCATACGAAAAGGCATAGTCAAAAAGATACCTGCCGAGACCGTGAACGATGACGCGTACATTGCTGTTTCAACTAAGAAGAAAGGATGGTTCATAAAGTTCTCTGCTGAGTGCACGGTAGCGATTTGCGGTCCAAAAACGTACCAAGAATACTTTCAACAAAGACGCCGTGTCATCTTCGGTCACTATCAACTCCGAAAATTAACGGGCGAATCGCCGCAGTACCTTGTACACATGATGCCTTTGCATCCTGTTCAAACTACCAAATTGGTTCTGTGGCTTGCTTCAAAGTTTGACCCTATGACTTTAGCCACGTTCTTGCTAACCGAATTCATGGTTAACGTTACAGCAATGTTTGATTTTGCCTTGGGCAAAGTATACGATAAATGGAATATGTTACCTTCCACGAAAAATGTAATTGCTGAACTCTAAAGCTTTCAGAATGTACAAATATTCTTTATAGGCGGAGCATTAAATTCTCTTGCATGGACTTTGTCCCAGTTGTCTCCACATTCTTACTTATCCTAGTGGGCGAATTCGGAGACAAAACCCAGCTAACTGTCATATCGTTGTCCTGCAATCACCAGGCTAAGGATGTATTCGTGGGTGCAATGCTGGCCTTTCTACTAGTTACAGGCGTCAGCGCTGTTTTAGGCGGGCCTTTGTTAGCGCTTCTTCCGGTCACGGTTGTTAGAGTTGGAGCTGGTGTGGTTTTCATTATCTTCGGAATTGTGCCTTTAATACCCAGAAAAGAAAAAGAGCTTAACGACCAGAAAACGCGAAAGTTTACTTTGTTTAGTTGTTTTTCAATGGTGGCGTTGATGGAGCTTGGTGACAAGACTCAACTAATTACGATGACTATGGCTGCTCAGAATCCTCCGTTTATGGTGTTTGCCGGTGCGATGTTGGCTTTTGTATTGCTGACAGGTGCAGCAGTTCTTTTGGGCGCAAAGTTTGCATCCGCGATACCGGCTAATTGGCTAAAAATAGGCACTTCAATCTTATTCATAGTTCTTGGCCTTCTTTCGATAATTGGGGCTTCGTTAGGTATTTCTGTGCTTTAGGACCCATTTCGCTGTCGGTAGGATAGCCCGGAAAATTTACAAAATCGTAGCTCTTCTTCTGGATTTTTTACTGGATTTAGCTTCAATAATTTATTGATGTACGACTCTCTCCGAATTGTTCATAAAGTGCGTGCGAATCAGGTTTATCGTGAAGAGTGTTGCTGATGGAAAATTATGACTTGATAATCATCGGGGCTGGGGCTGCAGGTTTAGCTGCTGGAATTTACGGCGCTCGCAGTGGCCTCAAAACTCTTGTTATAGAGGAGAAGCTTGCTGGCGGAACCACAGGCGATGCACCGCTCGTTGAGAACTACCCTGGCTTTCCCTCGATTCTTGGGAGCGAGTTAGCTGATAAGATGGTTCAGCATTGTAAGAAAACTGGTGCAGTTTTGCGTGAACTTGAGTCCGTTGTAAGTCTTGACCTTAAAGGCGAAAAGAAAATAGTCAAAACCAACAAGACCGAATACGTGGCCCCGGCTGTTATTATCGCGACTGGTGCCCATTATCGAACTCTTGACATTAAGGGAGAAAAAGAATTCAAAGGCAAAGGCGTAAGCTACTGCGGAGTTTGTGATGGTCCATTCTTCAAAGGTAAGCGAGTTCTCGTCGTGGGAGGTGGCAACTCCGCATGCATCACGACACTGTACCTTTCTGGGTTGGCCGCCGACGTTATGGTTGTTCACCGTAAAGAGGCATTCCGGGCAGAAGAGGCCCTCGTTTCCGACATAGCCTCTAAAGGAAATGTAAAGGTCATGTGGAACAACGAAGTCGCAGAAATTAAAGGCGACAAAATTGTTAAGTCCGTCATGCTTGCGAACTCTAAAACAGGCGAAATGTCTGAAGTTCCTGTTGATGGTGTCTTCGTACAAATCGGCGAATCCCCTAACAGCACTCAAGCGATTCAGGCAGGTGTAGAACCTGAGGAAAACGGTCGCGCCCTAAAAATCGATATTCACCAACGAACCAATATCCCAGGCGTCTACGCAGCCGGGGATGTGACCAATCACCCAGTTATGCAAATTGGCACAGCGGTGGGGCAAGGCATTACCGCTGCGCTAGAAGCCTACGGCTACATAAGGCGACCTTATTACAAGAAATAGAACAAAAAACGTATCCATCTTCTGGTCATATTAAAAGTCGCATTCGTACAGGAATTAAATCTAAAGCGTAGAAATGCAATATTAGCAAGTCCCAAAGACCATGAACGAACATCGGCATCCGGCTTGGATTCATGCGTTTGCCGTCAATAAGGGACGTCGTAAAAAAAGAACTTGCAACTTCAGGAATTGAGACCCGTTTCGAGTGAGGCAAGGTTAGCAGGATCCAACAGATTGTCCAAATGTAAATGACGTTTTCCAATTGGTGCTCGTCTTCATGATATATCTGTAATTTAGAAACTCAACAGTAAACGTTATATCATCCAAAAGCCCTTCTCATGGTTTCATAAGCATAGGTTGACATGCTTACGGTGTATAAAGCACTGGGGAAACCGAAACTGAGGTCTCTGAAATGAATGAAACCTGTCTCGCTGCTGTAAAAATAAACCAGGACCTATGTAGTCGATGTTCAGTATGCTATTCTATGTGTCCATTCGAAGCAATAACCCGTGACGCTGAAACTTGCAAAGTAGAAATTGACAATCAGAAATGCCAGGTCTGTGGCATATGCTACAGCGCCTGTCCCGTCACTGCTATAGAAATGGCTTACTACGACTACGACCACCTGATTGACTACGTTAACTGTGAAAAGAAAACCATAAAAGCCGACACCCTTGTCACGATGTGCCGAGGGAATTCACCTTCCACCGCCGAAATCGGTGATATATTGAAGGCGCAAGGCCTTAACGTGAAGGACTATATCCCTCTTCGTGTGCCCTGTGCAGGCAGAATTCCAACGGATTTCGTCTTCAACGTCCTTAACTCGGGCATCAAGAATATCATTTCCGTTCAATGCGAAGACGCCTTCTGCAGAATGAAAGAAGGCACTAAGATTGAAACTCGCCGCTTAATGTTGGGTAACTCTGTATTGCAACAACTTGGGTACGGCGAGAACGCTGTCAAAGTTGTAAAGTATTCCCGCAAGGCAGCTCATGTGACTGAGGAATGTGTCGGTTGTGACAAATGTGTTTTCATCTGTCCCTACGAGGCTATAACTGCTCAGTCTTTTGCAAACCCATCTGTGGATATGGAGAAATGCACTGGTTGCGGCGCTTGCCAACTAGTTTGCCCGCATGATGCCATCCAGGTAAAGGGTTTCGAGTTCAACGAAATTATGGACCGATATGGCAGTGCGATAACGAAACTGAAAGCGCAAAAAAATGCTCCTGCGGTTCTTGTTTTCAGTTGTCAATGGTCTGAATACGCAGGCTTAGACGACCCAAATAGTGTTCTTAAGGGCAAAAACGCTTTGGTGCTTGAGGTTCCCTGCTTCAAGTCAATGGATCCCGTTCAGGTTGTGAACGCTTTCCATTCAGGATTCGATGGCGTAATGGGCGTAGTTTGCTCTGCAACAGACTGCAAACTCCAGCAAGGCAGAGATGTAGCTGAACGACAACTTGGCGTCCTCACAGACTATCTCAAGAAGACGAACCTGCTTGACCGCTTCGAATACGTTGAGCTTAGCCCAAGGTGCCAAGGCGATTTCAAGCCCAAGTTTGAAGCTTTCTACAACAAAGTCGCCGCAATGCCTCAGTGCACTGTGGCAGTTAAAACGGAGGCGAAAAGAAAACGTACAAAATAGTAGCTAAGAAATCACTATCCTACAAAGAAACTCTCTTTGAAGTCGAAGCCCCAGACATTGCGGCCAAGTCTCAAGCTGGGCAATTCCTGATTGTAGTTCCGCATGAGAAAGGAGAGCGTGTACCACTGACAATCTGTGGCTACGACACAACAAAAGGTACGGTCTCATTTGCTTTTCACGAAGTCGGCAAAACCACAAAAGAACTAGGTTGCTTCATGGAAGGTGAAGATCTACTCAACGTTACTGGACCGCTCGGCAATCCGTCTGAAGTTAAGAAATTCGGCAAAGTACTCTGTGTTGGCGGAAGCATCATGATTGCACCATTACTTCTTCAAGTTAAAGCGATGAAAGCAGCTGGAAACGAAGTCACCACTATATTGGGAGCTAGAACCAAGGAAGCAATGATAATGGAGAAAGAAGCCAAAGCTATGAGTGACAAACTCTATGTGGCAACAGACGATGGCTCCTACGGCAACAAAGGATTAGACTTCCTTAAGGAACTCTTGAAGAAAGAAAAGTTTGACCGCTGCGTTGTTATGGGTCCTGTGGTCATGATGAGAGATGTCAGTGAGATAACTAAGCCCTATAATATTCCCACTGTCGTCACTTTAACGCCAATCATGATTGACGGTATGGGAATGTGTGGTGTCTGCCGTGTCACGGTCGGCGGAAAGATGATGTTCGGCTGCGTAGACGGCCCCGAATTTGACGGGCACCAAACCAACTTTGAGGAATTGATTCTTCGTCAGCGTACGATGCTTCCAGAAGAGCGTCTAGGTTCACTATTGTGGGAAACAAGTGGAGGTTGTAAGTGTGGCAGAAACAAAGCCTAAACCAAAACTCAACAAGAAAGCAGTAGAAATGGCAAAACAAGAGCCAAAAGTCCGCGCCAAAAACTTCAAAGAAGTTGCTTTAGGATACACTGAGGCAGAAGCGCAAGAAGAAGCAAGCCGATGCCTAAGCTGTCCAAAGCCACAATGCCAAACGGCTTGTCCAGTAGAAGTTCCAATTCCACTGTTTATCAAAGCCATCAAGGAAAAGAAATACGCCGAAGGCATAAACATCATAAAAAGCAAGAATGCATTACCAGCAGTTTGCGGACGAGTTTGTCCTCAAGAATCTCAATGCCAAAGTAAATGCGTCATTGGAAAGATGGGCGAACCCGTTAGCATCGGACGCCTCGAACGTTATCTTGCAGATTGGGAACGTGACAACGGTTTCCAGTTACCTCCTAAAGCTCCGCCAACAGGCAAAAAAGTAGCTGTTATTGGGGCAGGACCCGCTGGGCTTACGGTTGCAGCAGACCTCATTAAGTTAGGTCACGAAGTCACCGAATTTGAAGCTCTCCATATTGGTGGCGGAGTGCTGAGTTACGGTATACCTGAGTTCCGTTTACCAAAGGCAATCGTAAACAACGAAGTTAACTACGTTCAGAAACTGGGCGTTGATCTACGCTTAGGCAACTTGATCGGCAGAACCCATACAATACCTGAACTCATGAAAGAAGGTGGCTACGACGCTGTGTTCATCGGAAGCGGTGCAGGGTTACCTCAATTCACAGGTTGTCCAGGAGAAAACTTGGGCGGGATCTACTCAGCCAACGAATTTCTGATACGCGTCAACTTAATGAAGGGCTATCAGTTCCCAGAATACGACACCCCAATCCGCATCGGAAAACACGTCGTTGTAATCGGCGGCGGTAACGTAGCCATGGATTGCGCAAGATGCTCCATGCGTTTAGGCTCCGAAGTTTGCTTGGTTTACAGACGTTCACGTGATGAACTGCCAGCCAGACACGAAGAAATCGAGAACGCAGAGGAAGAAGGCTTGGTCTGCAAATTCCTCGCTGCTCCAATAGAGTTCTACGGTGATGAACGCGGCTGGGTTAAAGCCATGAAATGCATCTGCATGGAACTCACCGAACCCGACGCAAAAGGCAGACGCGGAGTCAAAAACATTCCAGGAAGCGAATTCACCATGGACGTCGACACAGTTATCATCGCAATTGGCCAAACACCTAACCCAATCATACAGCGAACAACCGAAGGCTTACAAAGCGACCCCCGACATGGCACCATTTGTGTTAACGAAGTTGGTAAGACTAGCTTAGACGGAGTTTACGCTGGAGGAGACGTTGCTACAGGAGCAGCCACAGTCATTAGCGCCATGGGCGCAGGCAAACGCGCCGCCAGAGCAATGCACGAATACCTAATGAACAAGAAATAAGCCATGCATTTGCCCTTTTTTGGGCAACAAATCTTTTTCTTATTTCAAACAGAATTTTTGCCTCATTTTATGAGTGCAACCAAGTTCCTATTTTTCTTGCGGCCGCGAAGCTTGCCCACGCTAAGACACCTAGCAATTTTGTGTCTTCTGGATAATCTTTCTTGAAGTCAGAAATAGCCCTTGTTTCAATTCTGTCTGGCGCTAACGCCGTTTGTACAGCAAGGCGGGCGGATGATTCTGAGGCTTTTTCGAAGTGACTTATTGCGTCTTCACTCCAGGCAAGGCTGAGTTCGCTGGTTTTGCCTGTCCACTCACTAAGTTCCTCGTTAATATATCCCCTAACTTCGATTGGCAACGCTTTTTCCCCTGCGTCCTCAACGGCTTTCGCAAAACGTGTGTAGGCACGGGCAATGTTTGAGTCTGGCTTTGCCCACTTCAAGTCGCTTGGCAATTTTGATTCTGGAAGAAACCCAAGTGATTCGCCAATGATCTTGGGGCGGTTTAAGGCGTTAGAGAAGGTTTGGCTAGCTATGCTTTTCAAGGGGCTCCGTAGCCAACTTTGACTGAGAGGCAGTGGTGTCTCGCCTAAAAGTGCATTTGCCATGCGGTTTATATAATGATAAAAAACTGCGGTCCCGATGAATTCAGGGGCTTCCTGCTTCGAAAATGGTGGCCAGTGCAGTAGCTCAGAATTCGGAGACGTAGTTGCCAAAGCCCATTGGACAACTGTAAACGTTTTTTCATCTGTTATATCTTCGTAATGAGCTCTGCTAATTGCGTTGGCTGTCTTTCCTTCTCCCATGGCAGAGAGCATTATCGTGTGGGCGTCAACACAGTAGGAGCAATTGTTAAGCTGCGAAACACACGCCGCAACAACTTCCTTCAGATTTCTAGGGACAGATCCGACGAGTTCGGATTCGCGGCAAGCCATCCATGCTCCAGCTAAAAGTTCAGGCAAAGGAGAATGTAGTTGGAATGGTTCCACAACTCGACCAAAATCTCGTTCAACCTGAGCGTAGACACCTCTGACAAGACCGCTTGCTGAACTGGGCTTAACTGCGGTGATGTACTTTATCAATATCGAGCCTTCTTCGCTCTTTGGACAGTTTTCATTAAATGCGCAAGAAAGCAACCAGGCGCATCGAATGGCTATCTGTTCGTTTTTTAGATAAACTTTGCTAATTTTGGGTTCACAATCAGAGAAGTATTTCTTTCGGAAGCATTATTACACGTTGTTTATTCTTATAGACGAAAAACGGTTGAATACTCGTGTCTTTCGAGGAAAAGCCTTGGTTTCAAAATTGGCCCAACGATGTGCCAAAACACCTTGATTACCCAGAAGTTCCTCTTTTCGACCTTCTGAGGGAAGCAGCAAAAAAATACCCTGCGAAACCAGCCATAGTATACCTTGGCAGGGAAACAACTTATGAAAATCTTGACGCACTTTCAGATCGATTCGCCGCGGCGCTATCGAATTTGGGTGTTGGTAAGGGCGATTGCGTCGGACTTTATCTGCCAAACATTCCACAATTCATAGTGGCGTATTACGGACTGCTCAAAATCGGAGCAGTTCTGACAGCAATCAGTCCCCTATGTCGAGAACGCGAAGTCGAACACCAATTGAGTGACTCTGAAGCCAAAGTAGTCGTCACGTTAGATTCTCTTTTTCCCATTGTAAAGGCGGTCTTGGAGAAAACTCGTCTCCAACACGTTTTGCTTACGAGCATAGAAGAGAACCCTGAGCAACCGATTCTTAAAAACCAGGTTAACCACTCTGCAAAAATAAATTCTTTTCATCAACTTCTTAAATCAACAAATGCCGACCTCCCAAGAGTAAAAATTGACCCAAACAATGACCTTGCAGCTTTACAATTTACGGGAGGCACCACGGGTAAAGCAAAAGCAGCAATGCTAACACACCAAAACCTCCTCTCAAATGCCATTGCATTTGCATCATGGATAAAAGGGACCGAGGCACACGAAACATTTCTAACGGCCTTGCCGCTTTTTCACATATATGGCATGACCACTAGCCTCAACGTACCCGTAAGCTTGGCCGCCAAGATTGTGCTCTTTCCGAAGTTTGACCCTGCTAAAAGCTTGGAGGCAATTCAAACGAATAAAGTGACAGTTTTTTGCGGGGTACCTGCAATGTATCAAGGTCTTTTAGCAAACCCCAAATTAGGCAAGTTTGACCTAACTTCTATTCGAGTCTGCATATCCGGTGCTTCACCTCTTGCACAAAATGTACAGAAAAAGTTCATGCGGATTACAGGTGGATTACTCGCAGAAGGTTACGGTCTAACTGAAGCCTCGCCTGTTACCCATTGCAGCCCGGTGGATAATACAATGAAAACTGTGCGGGTAGGCTCAATAGGCTTGCCTATACCCGACACAGAAGCTAAGATAGTTGACATCGAAACTGGCACGAAAAATCTTTCTGTCGGAGAAGTAGGCGAATTAGCCGTTTGTGGTCCACAGGTAATGAAGGGTTATTGGCGGCGTCCTGAAGAAACCGCCCAAATCTTCCGCGGCGATTGGCTTCTCACTGGTGATATCGCACGTATGGATGCAGAAGGATACTTCTACATAACAGACCGTAAAAAAGACCTCATCAAATACAAAGGTTACAGCGTTTACCCGCGAGAAATCGAAGACATCCTCTATGAACATCCAGCTGTGAAAATATGCGCAGTTGTGGGCAAAGCAGATGACAGGGAAGGGGAAATCCCGAAAGCTTACGTGGTCATTAAAGCAGATCATTTCGCCACATCACAAGAAATCTTGAACTTCGTTAACGGCAAAGTTGCACCATACAAAGCTATCCGAGAAATCGAATTCCGCAAAGACCTGCCCTTAAGCTTGGCAGGCAAGGTTCTTCGTCGAAGCCTCAAAGACGAAAACTGATTCATTTAATCAGAGTTCGTCAAAATCTATAAGAATCAACGTCTTTCTCCTTCTACTAGAGTTCCTCAACTTGCGCGTTAAAATAACAGTCAAAGGTATTGTCCAAGGCGTCGGCTTTCGCCCCTTCGTTTATCGCAACGCCATTAGTCACGGTCTAACCGGTTATGTTCGCAACCGAGGCGACGCAGGCGTCGAAATCCTACTAGAAGGTACAAAGAGCGCCTTGACGGCTTTCCTTAAGGATTTGCAAAATCAGAAGCCTCCGCAAGCTCGAATCCACGAAATAATAAAAAAAGATTTGAATGGCAAAAACGAATACGCCCAGTTTGCCATACTTGAGAGCAGCGAAGAAGTCGAGCATAGTGGATCAGTTGTTCCACCTGACAGTGCTATCTGCAGTGACTGCCTTCGCGAACTTCGCGATCCCACGGACCATCGTTTTGACTATTTCTTCATAACATGCGTTAACTGTGGTCCTCGGTTCACCATTATTGAGCGATTGCCTTACGACCGTGCAAACACTACTATGCGTGAGTTTCCACTATGCGGCTTTTGCCTTAAAGAATACGAAGATCCAGTTAACAGACGATTCCATGCACAAACAGTAGCTTGTCCAACGTGCGGACCTAAAGCCTACTTGACAACGCGAACCGGCAGAGCTGTGATTGTTCAAGATCCTGTGCGAGAAGCAGGCAAACTTCTCTCAAAAGGCAACATAGTTGCCGTTAAAGGGTACGGCGGGTTTCACATAGCGTCTTCAGTGACATTGAAGGAACCGCTCTTGCGGCTTCGAGAGTCGAAGCATCGAAATGCTAAACCTTTCGCGCTCATGGCTCGTAGCCTAGAAGCAGTTGAGTCGTTTGCCGAAGTAAATCCGAAAGAACAAGAACTCCTTACGTCTCCTGCAAGACCTATCGTTCTGCTAGACAAGAAACCGCAATACGACCTTTCCGAGCTAGTGGCACCAAACCTGCACAATGTCGGTGTGATGCTACCCTACTCGGCCATGCACTACATGCTCTTTGATCAAGTCTCCGACCGAGCCTTCGTGATGACTTCTGCAAACCCTCCAAATGAACCAATTGTCAAGGGCAATGAGGAAGCCATCCGTATCTTAGGGGGAAATGTGGATTATTTTTTGTTTCACGATCGCCAAATCGCCCATCGATGCGACGACTCTGTCACTAGAGTTCACGTGGACCGAAACGCCTTCATCCGCCGAAGTCGGGGCTACGCTCCTGCTCCTATAATGCTGAATCAAAAAGCGAAACGCTGCGCTATCGGACTTGGAGGAGAACTAAACAACACCAGTTGTGTTCTCAATGAAGACAAAGCCTTCATTAGCCAGCACATCGGTGACGTCGAAAACCTAAGTACCCGCGGTTTCCTAAAAGAGGCCACAACGCACCTAATCCGACTAACTAATAGTAGGGTGGAAGCTGTGGCGTGTGATATGCATCCTAAATTCACTACAACCCATTTGGCCAAAGAACTTGCTGAGAAAAACGGTTGGCAACTAATCCAAGTTCAACATCATCACGCTCACGTCGCAGCTCTAATGGCTGAGCACAGCACAGACGAGATAGTTGGCATTGCCTGCGACGGATATGGTTATGGTACAGACGGTTCGGCATGGGGTGGAGAAATCTTACATTGCACCAAGCGATCAGCTAAGTTTAAACGACTAGGGCATCTCGAGCCGCAACCTCTGTTGGGAGGAGATGTGGCTACACGTTACCCCATTCGTATTGCGGCAGGAATGTTAAGCAAGAGAACAAGCATAAATGATTGGCTGATGCAACACGCTGACGATCTTCCCCATGGGAAAGCTGAAGCAATTCTTATTGAAAGCCAACTTAAAACCCAAGCCCAACGCATTCCACAAACCACAAGCCTAGGTCGCGTGTTCGACGCTGCTGCTGCAATATTGGGTATCTGTTATGAACGCACTTACGAAGGGGAAGCAGCGATGAAACTCGAATCCGAAGCCGTCAAAGGCAAGGACGTGCTAGATATGGCCTCGGTAATTTGCCGCGACACAATAGACACAACTCAAATGTTGCTGTCGGTTTACGAAAATCGCGACAAGTATTCGAAATCTGACTTGTCGTATTCTGTCCACACCTATCTCGCAAACGGATTAGCTACATTGGCGGCTGAAAAGGCAGTTGATCTTGGTGTCGGAACTGTCGGTTTCACAGGAGGATCCTCCGTAAACGGCTTGCTAACCAAAATAATGCGTAAAGTTGTTGAAGCAGAGGGGCTGCGTTTTCTAGTTCATGAGTCAGTTCCATCGGGTGATGGCGGCGTTTCTCTGGGTCAAGCGGTTGTTGGTGGGTTTTGTCGTTTCTGAACCATACAGTTTTTATCGCCCTTTAAACCTCGGTTAACGGTTGATAAGACATGTGTTTGGCAATTCCAGCACGCGTTGTCAGTGTTTCAGGCGATAAAGCGCAAGTAGACTTTGGCGAGAAAGTTCTCCGCGAAGTTAACGTGACACTCGTCGACGCGAAAGTAGGTGAGTATGTTTTGGTTCATGCGGGTTACGCCATTCAGAAGATGGATCAAAAAGAAGCTCTCGAAACGCTCAGTCTTTGGGACGAAGTTCTTCAAGCAGGCCAAGAGTAACTGAGGCTAACTAATGACTGAGGTAATAGATTATCGCAGCCCCCAAATGGCAAGACGTATAGCCGACAAAATCCGCGACGTCGCCCCGAAAAGAGACAGTGTGAAGTTCTGTCACGTCTGTGGAACCCACGAATGGACCATAACGCATTTTGGGGTACGAAGCTTTCTGCCCGAAAACGTCGAAGTCATCGCTGGCCCAGGCTGCCCCGTCTGCATCGTTCCTGCGGCAGAAATTGACGAAGCGGTGCAGATTGCACAAAAAGGAGTTGCAGTAACATGTTTCGGCGATCTGTTACGGGTCCCTGGGAGTTCGATGTCTCTTATGGATGCCAAAGCAGAAGGTGCAGATGTCCGCGTCGTTTACAGTATGAGCGATGCTGTTAAGATGGCTCATGCCGAACCTGGCAAAGAGTTTGTCTTTTTCGCCGTTGGCTTCGAAACTACTGCGCCATCGACTGCGGTTGAAGCGCTTGCCAATCCTCCGAAAAACTTTAGCTTCCTGGTTTCTCATCGCTTGATCCCTCCTGCCATGGAGCTGTTGCTTGGTGTTGGTGACTTAAACATTGATGGTTTCATAGCTCCGGGGCATGTAAGTGTCATTATAGGGTTAAAACCATACGAGCTTTTTCCTCGGGTATACCGTATGCCAACCGTCGTGGCGGGGTTCGAACCCGTCGATGTTCTCATGTCAATTTACATGCTTCTAAAACAAATCAAAGAGCGAGACGCAAAGCTGGAAAACGAGTATTCGCGCATGGTAAAGCCCGAAGGCAACCCACGAGCCTTAGAACTAATGGACAAAGCGTTTGAGGTAACTGGTGGAAACTGGCGGGGCATTGGAAGGCTCCCGGCGTCGTCGCTGCAACTGCGTGAGAACCTTGTTCAATATGATGCTCGTAAAAAATTCGGAGTCAAAGTGGAGCAAGGCAAGGACATATTGCTAGGCTGCGAATGCCACTTAGTCATCATAGGCAAGATTAAACCGGACAAATGCCCCATGTTCATGAAGGCATGCACTCCCCAAAAACCAATCGGCGCTTGCATGGTGAGCAGCGAAGGCACTTGCAGGGTCTGGGCGAAGACCTTCCAAGCGCAAAGCAAACGTTAAAATTTACGAATTCCTCATCATAGAATGCCGGTTTGGGCGGAGTTTCTAGCTAAAAGTTAAATCCTTAAACCTATCAACTGTGTTCAATGCGACGGAGTGAAAAGTTGCAGGCTTCCACCGAACAAATTGACTTCATGAGACAAAAAGTTGAAGTGCTCTCCAGGAAAGCTGGTTTGAGCCACATTCCTGAGCTGTGCATTTCAAAAAATGAGCGGTTAGCAAGCGTTAATCCTTTTCAATACCGCATATGCGTTGGTGAAACCGTTCTCTCTCTTTGGCGTGAAGGTAAATTTGACGATGCTGACGTGGAAGCTACTTTGGCGCATGAAATTGGGCACCTCATGGATTTTCACAGAGATTCTCACTCAAAGAGTTTTAGGAACTTACTATTGGAGAGCCTATGGTTCGCTTCTTGCGTCGTTCCGCTTGTTATTTACTTGATTTCGCCTTCATTAGTGACGATTATTTTAGCAGCATTGATCGCTATCGGTTGGGGGTTCTCCCTTCCTTGGATTATTAGACGAATTGAAGTGAGTGTCGAGCTACAGGCTGACTCAAATGCCGCCCTTTATCTAGTAAACCCTAAGCAATTGGCAAATGCATTAAATAAAATTAGCTCGTTCGGCATACCGGCGAGGAGACTGGGGTTTACAGCTAAGCTGTCATTCTTAGCTGGTACATTGACCCATCCAACTTTTAAGGAACGCCAAAAAAACCTGCAAGCCCTCGCTAAGTAAGAACCGAAGCGAGTTTTTCGCGGCTGCCTGAACCTGAAAGTTTTTTCAGGCTCTGAGGACCGTAAGCATTTTATTGCTTAAGCTATGTTCTCTTCTGAGAGTATATCAGCGTGCCTTCGTAGCCTAGCCCGGTGGGGCGTTACCTTGGTAAGGTAATGGTCGCGGGTCCAAATCCCGCCGAAGGCTCCAAACTGCTAATTTTAGTCAATTCTTCAATTGGCGTTTAATTTTTATATACATCGTGAGCAATGAGAGTACAGAGGATATCATGGCTCTCGACGACACCTTCATTATATTGGCACTTGCCGTTGTTGCTGCAGTCGCCATAGTGGCATCAATCTCATTGGCTCTCCTCATGCGCCAACGCGGCAAAAAACCCGCGGTGTTATCGCCGAAGCGCACAGAAACCGACCCTCTGCTGTTACCTTCTGCCTCAACTTCCGCGCCTTTTCGAGTTGCTAAGAGCGTGCAGTCAAACGACGCCGTAAAAGCCAAGGACGAGTTACGTATCTTGGACTTAGAACGAGAAATTCTGGGCGATGCAATTCGTCGCCTATACGAAGCCCATGCAGAGGGCAAAATCAACGAGCAAGAACGCGAAAAAATGGCTGGCAGTTACAAGCAGCGCATGTTGTCAGTCAAGGAAGCCATGTCCAGAGATGAGTCCATCGTTGCCCTGCACGAACTAGAAGGTATGCAGGAAGACCTAATGAAGCTCTTTAGCGAACGCTTCGGCGAATTATCTGGCAAGGTTGAGGAGCTCCGTACACGCATAGACGTGAAGCCCGTTAAAGAAATCAAAGTGCAGATGCCTAGAGCACAAGCCCCCGTTGTTCCAGATCAGCTAGAAGGCGAGGACGAAGCGGAAGCCGAGGAAGAAGAAGCCGAAGCAAAAGAAAAACCAAAGACCCCCAAGAAGCCTAAGGCAGAACGGCAGAAAACTGAGGCAGAGCAACGTATTGATGCAATTAGGAATCAAATTGATGAAGTTATGAACAAACTTGGTCAAATGGAGATGGATAGCTAAATGGAACTTTCACCAGATGCGCAAAAGCGTACGGCCGCGGAAGCCGCGATTGAACATGTAAAAGACGGTATGGTCATAGGCTTAGGCAGCGGCACTACAGCAGCGTATGCAATACTTGCATTGGGCGAGCGCAAAAAGCACCTTAACCTCCAAGTTCTAGGCGTGCCCAGTAGCTACCAAGCTTTTCAACTCGCTGTACAGGCAGGCATACCCATAACTACACTGGAGGAACATCCAGTCTTAGACATAAATATAGACGGAGCAGACCAAATCGACCCTCAACTAAACCTCATAAAGGGCATGGGCGCTGCACTCACCCGAGAAAAAATAGTTGCGGCATCATCACGCAAAAACATCATAATAGCCGACGAAAAGAAAAAAGTCAAAATCCTAGGTGAAAACGGTCACCCAGTGCCCATTGAAGTCGTGCCATTCGCAATCCCACTCGTTCAA
>DATJPJ010000012.1:0-2642 GCA_035506455.1 Candidatus Nanoarchaeia archaeon | reverse complement strand
TAGCAGGCGTTAGTCCAATTGTGGATGTAGCATTATCAAGTTCTGTTCTAAAAATGATACGATTAAAAATTTCTTCTCCGATTTCAGCAAGTGGATCCGTAGGGTTTAACGCGTTTAATCCGTGAATTGTCAAAACAGAAGGAAGTCGCTCAGATTTAGCTGCTTTCAATGTTCTCCAAGTAAAATAGTAATGATGACCATGAGCATGGATAACATCGATATTCTTTTCTCGAGCTATTTTCTTAATTACTGATCCAACATTCAAGGCGAAACCTTGACTTCCGACAGAAGGATAAGGCCAGCTGCGTGGAAAGATTGTCTTAAGTCGTATAATTTCAATTTCATCGGAATCCTTCTCATATGTCGAAAAACGTTGCCCAGGCAGCGTTGACGTCAAAACTGTAATAGCATGACCCTTTTTGGCTAACTCCTTCGATAAATTTTGTACATGATATTCTATTCCACCAACATGAGGAGGGTAGAAAGTCGTTGTCATCAATATGTTCAAATTTAGATTACTCACTCATTAATGTGGAATACGATTTAGCTGAATAATTCAAATACATGGTGACCATGTACCTAATTAAGTTCCAGAATACAGAATGAGCTTTGTTTTCGTGATGTCTCTTAACTGAAATCCTGACCTTTATTAATTACAAAAACGAAAATCCAGCAAAGATTCTTAAAAGGCGTTTTACAAAGGAATTTGTCAAGTGAGCTCATAGCGTTAAGAATCCTAACATTTCCGAAAAACCTAACTTTTTTTCCAATTACCGGTAAGGCGTGAGCAAACAATAAGAAATAATATTCTTCCTTAATATGAAACTCTTTTGACAAAAAGCGTTTTAAGACTGATGGAATGAATGGTTTTTCGGAAGGATCGTGAATACTTGTTGGAAAGAACTTCCTACAAATAAACGCCACGAAATTTAGTAGACCAGGTTCATGAAAGAATATTAGCGAATCTTTTTTCGTAACTCTATTAATCTCATTTGAGGCTCGAGCGACGTCTTTTAAATGGTGCAATGTGGACCTGCAAAACAATATGTCAAAAGACGATTCCTTTATGGGCAGCCATTGAGCATCTGCTTTGATTAGGTTAGAAGAGGCACCTTTTGTTGATTGCATTTCCTCAAAGGATATGTTTATCCCAACAACAAAAGAACCGATGTTTTCGATTTGATTAGTTTCTGGTCCAGCTCCAAGCACAAGGCACGAGCTGTTGTGAGCCTTTCTTAAGACGTTTTCAAATACTGAACGGGGACCTTCCATTAGAATACCCATCATTGGACCGTCCCACTGTGAACCCCAGCTTCTTTTCAACAGAATTCCTTTTCAAAATCCGCTAAAAAGTTTTCAGAAAGTTTTGGATCATAAATACCTAAGTCCTAACGAGTTTTGTCTAGCAAATCCTGGTAGAATTCAATAGATCGATATGAGCTATGAATAATATGAAAGCGTCTTATCTCTGATTTGAGCCATTATAGTCACAAGACCTGTTCGTCAACAATATTTTAGTCATTTTCGAGTTTTGATATTCGTTTGCTATTTACGTATATCTTGTTAGAAAGTTTGGAAATTGCGTACAAAGTGACGGCCGTTGTCAGCATGAAAAAGCCAACTAGTACGAAAGCGACCGCTGCTAACGCAACATTTGTAACTATTGCGTCAGTTGATGCATAGAGTTCTAACATCCACACGCCGAACAAAGCGCCAGCGGCTAGGAAGAAAATGCCAGGTATTCCCAGGTAGACGAGGGGTCTGTCTTCAACTACCAGCTTCACAAGAGACATAACTAGGCTTAAGCCGTGGCTGATTGAGTTTTTGCTCGAAGTTCTTGCCCCGACTGTTTCAGCATATTTGCAAGAGACAGGAACTTCGCAAATGCTCAAACCTGCTTTGTTAATTTGGCGGAGAAGTTCAATGCTGGCACTCATTCCGTTTTCAGAAAGACAAGCTAAATTTTCCATTGCGAGTTTATTGTAGGCGCGAAAACCACTTTGGGAGTCTGAAACGCCATTTTTGCCGCCATTAGCAAGCTTTGTGATGACTTTCACACCCAACTGTCTATACAAGGACATCTCGGCAGTACCGTTTTTGTCGATGAACCTACTACCCAAGACAACGTCGGCAACTCCGTTTTCGATTGGTTTAACCAACTGTGGAATTTCAGCCGGATTGTGTTGCCCATCTCCGTCCAAAGTAACTAATACGTCTGCATTCAATTCGCGAGCTCGACTAAACAGACTCTGCAGAGCAGCGCCATAACCTGAATTGTGTTCATGACGAACGACGACTGCGCCTAAACGTTCTGCTATTTCACCAGTCAAATCTGATGATCCATCATCACATACTGCGACGACATGTGCATACTTTTGCGCCTCCAACACCACGCGAGCTATAGTCTTTTCCTCGTTGAAAGCGGGAATACCTACAACCACTGATAATCCATGCAGATTTATTATCGCTGCATTTTCTAATGCGGATGTTTCTTCAGTCACTTCGACCAATGTTCAACACTCAATGTTAAGCGTATCTATGTTTTTGCGAAGTTGAAAGCTAAATACCGTGCAAACCAAGAATCCGAAGCCCATGAAGAAGCAGAATTGTTGCCCCAGCCAACTGCAATATTGCTCAGTTTC
>DATJPJ010000011.1:0-13437 GCA_035506455.1 Candidatus Nanoarchaeia archaeon | reverse complement strand
TTTCATTCGGTCAGGTTCTAGCCTTTAACACGATTAACGAAGACGGAACTCACCCGTATTTGTGGTCTGCTTATACAGTACAGTACTCAAACGCTAGTCTTCCCGCTGCACTAAATACTACATGGGCGATGTACGATGCGGGCTCAGGAAACTGGATTTGCAACATAATTAACGTGCCAGCTGGAGGAACAACTATTACTGGCAGTGATGGAAGCATATGTAAATTTATTATCTCGGGCACAGGCGCAAACGAGAGGTTGCTTGTCTGGAACACGACTCAAGCTATTTGGTGGGAAGGCACTCAACAACAATGGCAGGCTGGCGACTATTCTGCATTTGGAGGCGGCGGTTACGATGGTTGGCTTCCTCAGTTAGGAAGAAGCTACGACGGGATTAATGGTTACTTCTACAATGTGACAATTCCAACTCTGACCGGCAGTATCTTCTCAGTTCAAGATGGTGTCGCCGTATACGGTGGAACTTCAGGAAGCAACAACGGCACAGGAACGATCATTCAGGGAACTATGTGGGCCTTGAACCTAAACCCCGCCAAAGGATCGATAGGCTCATTGCTGTGGAACTATACTTTTACTCCGCCAGTTAATCTTGCTCCACAGGGATTCAACGGCCTGGATGGAATCGCCATCTTTGGCGGCCTCACCGGACCAACTGTATATCCGAACGATGGCGTCTTCCTATTCGAGCAAGGACAAACGGCAGATTGCTGGTATTGCTATAATCTCACAAATGGGCAGCTGATGTGGACCAGTGCGAAGGAAGGAGACCAATGGAGCTCATTTGGCTTGGCAAGTGTTATCTATAATGGTGAACTTTACTCGTACGGAGTCAGCTTTGGATATCCGGGAAACGTTTATGCCATTGACATGAAAACAGGAAAAACTCTATGGGATTATGCATCTGGAGAAACGAGTAGCGTCCTAGGCTGGCAAAATACCCCAATCGCCATAATGGGAGCTGCTGGCGGAATACTCTATGTTGCTGGAACGGATACATTCCCCACCAACCCCTATCCCCAAGGAATTAACTTGTACGCCCTAAACGCGACCACAGGAGAAGTAATATGGCAAATACCCTTTTACCCACCAGGCACCGCTCAAAAAATTGCTATAGCAGACGGCTACTTAGTAGGCGCCAACACATATGACAACCAGATATACTGCTTCGGTAAAGGGCAAACAGCTACAGCAGTCACAGCTCCCAGCATCGGAGTCACAACCGCGACACCTATAACCATTACCGGTGCAGTAAAAGACCTGTCCGCGGGTGCGCAACAACAAGCTGTCGCGGCCAATTTCCCCAACGGATTGCCATGCGTTTCTGACGCAAGCATGAGCCAATTCATGGAAGCAGTGTACATGCAGCAGCCTATGCCAAACAACATTACTGGTGTTCCAGTTACCTTCAGCGTTCTCGACTCTAACAACAACACCTACGCTATCGGCAGCACCACGACTGACGCGAGCGGAACATACGGATTCACCTGGACGCCTCCAGTTCCTGGCAGCTACACAATCTACGCCACCTTCGCAGGCTCAAACTCCTACTATAGCTCCAGCGCAGAAACCCACATCTACGCCAGTGCCCAAACATCTGCATCCCCAGCACCTGTCAGCTCGCCTACTCAAAGCATCTCGCCAGCTCCTGCCCCAGGCAGTGCAGCGCCATTGGCTACATACATTGCTATCGCCGCAGTCATTGTGATAGTCGTCGTAATAGCGGCAGCGCTAATACTAAGACGACGAAAATAGGGCAAATATTCCCCTTTTTTTGTTTGTAAGACAGCAAGGATAGCGGGCTGAGTGGGCTCTGGACGATATCTCCAACTTGCTTGTTGAAGATTCAGTCATTTACTCTCCAATATTACGCGTCCAGAGCCCCAGCAAACCCTACCTCAACCTTGCAAAATGAGGTCGCAAAAGCATAAGAAACACCCTCATGTACGCCCAACTTGTAGAATTCAAAGACGAAGATTACGTCGCCAAAATTGTACATTCTGAAGAGAAAACCTGCCAACTCATAGAAGCCGGATTTGAATTTGTCTGTGATTTCGGAAGCAACAAAGTTTTCAGAAAACGCAAATAACACCCACGCCAAAATGGGCGGGGTTTGTCCGTGGCGGGCGGGGTGGGATTTGAACCCACGACCCCCAACTTAGGAGGCTGGTGCTCTATCCGTCCTGAGCTACCCGCCCACAACTGCAACTTAGACGACAACTTTGAGATAAATACCCTTCTAGCAGTCAAAAACCCCCATTTGTGACGTTAATGTACCAGCGAGGGGAATGCCATCTGTAAGCAGGTTACAGTTAAAAGGTCTAACCCTCAAATAGAAATAGAAAGAACAAATGTAAACGACCATTGTCATCGAAATCTAGAAGATACATTTGCGCCCGTGATGGAATTGGCGGAAGTCAAGGCTACAAAAACTTTAAAGTGGCGAACTTGGGAGTTATGTTGGCTGGTGCAGGGGTTCCCGAGCCAGGTCTAAATAGGCGGCCAAATCGCCCCCTAGGATAAGGGGGAGGACTTAAGATCCTCTGACTCAGGTCTTCGTGGGTTCGAATCCCACCTCCTGCACCTCTAAGTTGAAATTTCCGGGGGGTTGTCCTGGCGATAAACTTCGCTTGGTTCTTAATTTGTCATTTTTGGTGCTTCCTTTTCTTGATGAGGACTATTCCTTCGTTTAGGATGGCTTTGGAGTTTGAAATTGACCGGTGGCAAGTTTTCTAAAAAGCCCTGCCCAGTGAAAAAGCTCGGCAAGCCTTTGATGAATTGATGGATGTGTGCAATCGACAGTTCAGCGGCAAGCAACGCAACTAACCCCATAATCTTCGAGCCGATGATGATGTCTATGCTCTTTTTTCATCAAAAACAGTTGCGAGAACTTGAAAGCCATCCAACCGTTGATTAACGGCTCTTAATCAATATCCTCCGAAACAATTCGAAAATGAACACAAATCAGAAAAAAGCCGTTAGAGATAACGGCAACTGTGTTTTGGGTCGTTATAGCTTTTTCGCGACTTCGCTTAGGGGTTGAACGGGTCTTACCTCAACGGCCATCTGGCCGAAAAATTTTGAGACTGCCGTTGGGCTGTCTGCGTCTATCGTGAAAAAACCTTTATGGTCTGCCGACGTGTCGGCTGGGCAGCTCATGAAAGCCGCGACTATTTTGACTCCTGCACTCTTGACGTTCTCGTCGGAAAACAGTTTTTTGAACATGCCTTTGCCTTCTGCTGACAGCGGAGGACAGTGAGATGCTTTGTGTGTATGTGTTGCCTCAAATAACATTCAATCACTATCCTCCCATTTTCCTTGAAAAGCAAATTTGATCATTTTATTCTGATTTTCCTTCAAACTCAACGCTCACGGGAATTGGGTCCTTAAAAATGTACAAAACCGGACAGTTTGCTTCGGTTCTTCGCCATGCTGCTTCTAACAGTTCTTTTCTAGCGTTTGAGGAAGCGTTGACCTTCATAGTAACGCCGCTGATAATCGGCGAATCCGGAGATTTCTCCGCTTCGGCAGTTACTTCAACCTTGGTCAATTTTATGTTGCTTTTTTTGCAAATATCCGCAAAAATTGTTACGCCGCAGTCGGCCAGTGCCATTAAACTGAGTTCAAGCGCAGTTGGGCCACAATCTGTGCCGCCTGCAGCGGCTGAGAGGTCACATTCTACACTGTGTTTTCTTTGATTATCAACCTTTGAGTGCACATTTTCAACCCATGTTGCTTTGGCTTTGATTTTGGGCAATTTTTTCACCGGTTGAGTTTTCAATATTCTAGTTTTAATTTAATGTTCGTGCTCGTGATGATGGGCGTGTTCGCATCCGCCTGCAAGTTCTTTGAGCTTGCCTTCTTTGAAAGATTCAATGTTTCCCCTGACTGTGTCTGAAGATGCTTCCAAAACTGTTATGCCAGCGTCTTGGAAGGTGTTTAGTGCGCCTGGTCCCATTGAATATGCTACTACAACATCTGGTTTTAATGCCAAGAAGCTTTCATGTGAATGCCCTGGGGCTCCTCCCATGTGTTCGCTTCTGTTTGGTTCAGTTTTGACTTTTAGGTTTTTTTGGTTCTCATCGAGTTCTACAATGGCAAAGTAGGGTGCTCTTCCAAAATGGTGTGCTACTTGAGCTTCTAATCCTGCTTTGTCTTCAACTGGGAGCATTATTCTTTTGGTCATTTTGTTAGCCTCTTGTTTTGGTTATGGTATAGTTTAATAGCTAAACAATATTAATATGTTATGTTTATAAAATAAACGGGTATGTGTATGGATGAGGTTGACAAGAAAATAATAGCCCAACTTCAAGCAGACGGCAGGACTTCTCTTCAAGACTTATCTAAAATAACGGGCTTCACAAGCATGGGGACAAAGAAAAGGTTGGAAAAACTCATTGAAAGCGGCGCGATTAAAATATCTGCACTGATCAACCCAAACGCGCTTGGGCTTCATCCAGCAATTGTGATGCTTGAAATGGAAAGTGCCGAAACAATGCAAAATGTCCTTGACCGTTTCGAGAAGTGTCCCAGAATAATTCAGATTTTCAAAACAATAGGCGGCTACAATCTAATGGCGCTCGTAGTTGCAGAAACGCAAGAGACCCTTGAAAGCATCTCGATGGAGAAATGCTCGCTAAGATGCAGCAAAGGAATCCGCAGGTCAGAATTCTACCCTATTAGCGACACGTATTTTTCACCTTTCCTTCAAATAAGAGAAAACTTGGCTCATAAAGAAAAGAAAGTCGCACCTTGCAACGTAGAATGCGATCCGTGCAACCGATACGAAACCCAGAAATGCGTTGGTTGCCCAACAACGAGTAACTACAAAGGTCCTCTATAAAATGGAAGCAATAGCATGAGCGATACCGCGTCTGGACATCTCAGAATTGCCGAAGTCGATAGTCTAGAGGTTCTCAGTTTAGTTGATAATTCGATAGATTTCCTCTCCACTATCGACAACGAGAATGCTCAGTCTTTAAGCCAGTGGACAAGAAAGCTACACGGTCAAGAATGGACAAGAACACACTCTCAACTCCCTCTTGCAGAACATGGCTTCTCAATGCTCATCCGCGTTTTCAACAAAGAAAAATCTGAAAGCGTTCTATTTGACACTGGAGGTAGCTCTGAAGCGGTTTGCGCAAACGCCCAAAGAATGGGGGTTGACCTGAGCGAAGTTGGATGCATCGTCTTATCTCATGGACACTATGACCATTTCGGCGGTTTGTTGACGGCAATCAAGGCAATTGGCAAAATCGACTTGCCCATCATAGTCCATGATGATATGTTTAAGACGCGAGGAACGGCGTATCATGATGGAGTAGTTCGAAAATACTCGGAGTTTCCAACGAAAGAGCAGTTAAGTCCGAGCCTAGTTATGAGCACAAAGAAACCTACTCTTGTAGGCGATGGAATGGTTTGTATAACAGGCGAAATTCCGAGACATACAAGCTTTGAAAAAGGTCTCGTGAATCAAAGGTGTCTCATTAACGGTTGTTGGCAGCCCGATCCCTGGATTTTGGATGATCGTGCAATAGTCATAAACGTCAAAGGAAAAGGCTTGGTCGTGTTATCGGGTTGCGCTCATGCAGGGATAATCAACACGGTACACTATGCCCAAAAAATTACTGAAATTTCGAATGTTTATGCGATCATGGGTGGTTTTCACTTAGCCGGAAAAGAAAACGAAAACAAAATCGAGCAAACCGTAAGCGAGCTGAAACGGGTAAGTCCTAAACTAATTGTTCCATCACATTGTACTGGCTGGAGAGGAACATTTGCGATAGCAAATGCAATGCCAAATATTTTTGCCTGGAACAGCGTGGGCAACCTCTACACTTTTTAAAAATATTCTTCCCAAGAAACGACAGAGACAGTTAGGAACAAATGCCGCGACTAACTGCGTTATTTGGTAAAGAAGAAATATTGCCATAGCTTTGAATAATGGCACACGCTACAATCGACAGTGAATAGCATACGAGCGAAAACCTCAGATCAGAAAGCCACGGGGATCCACCCGCTGATGAAATTTTGAAACAGTTGCAGACCGATTCAGTTACAGGTTTAACTGCAGTTGAAGCAAAAAGAAGAATGATCAAGTATGGTCGAAACGAAGTAGCTGAAAAACAGCAGAATATGATTGTTGGATTTCTGAAGCGTTTCTGGGGTTTAACTGCTTGGATGCTCGAAATAGCCATCATCCTATCTTTCGTTTTAGGGAAGTACTTAGATCTCTACATTATTACCGCACTGTTGCTCGTAAACGCCATTTTAGGATTTGCCCAAGAATTACAGGCAACTCGAGCGGTCAAAGCGCTCAAACAAAAACTGCAGCTTCAAGCAAGAATTCTGCGAGATAAGACGTGGGCAACCATAAATGCGGTTGAAATCGTGCCAGGTGACATCATCAGGATAAGGTCGGGCGACTTTGTGCCCGCAGATCTAAGAATAATTGACACTGAAACTACGGTAGACCAATCAGCTATTACTGGAGAATCACTTCCCCTCGAGAAAAAACCTGGCGACGTCATCTACTCAGGATCCATAATAAGAAAAGGCGAGGCTACAGGAGTCATAGTCGCAACTGGTGCGAATACTTATTTTGGGAAGACAACAGAACTTGTCCAGTTAGCTAAACCCAAACTCCACATGGAAGATGTAATTTCAAGGCTAATGAAGTGGCTTCTTGTTTTGGTTGTTTCCATGCTAATTCTTGCCTCCATAGTGTCCTGGCTGCGAGGGTTAAATCTCTTGGACATATTACCATTGGCCTTAGTTTTGCTTGTTTCTGCAATACCTGTTGCGTTGCCTACAATGTTCACGATCACCATGGCTTTAGGTTCGTTCGAGCTCGCCAAAAAAGGTGTACTTGTAACTAGGCTTAGTGCCTCTGAAGATGCCGCTCTTATGGATGTATTGTGCATCGACAAAACCGGAACAATCACTCAAAACAAGCTTTCAGTAGCTGAAGTCTTGGAAATGAACAATTATAAGAAGGAGGACGTTTTGCTTTTTGGATCTCTGGCTTCACAAAAGGCAAACCAGGATCCAATCGACTTAGCTTTCTTTGCAGCAGTCGATGAGAAAAACCTAGAAACAGACGGATTTGTGCAGAAGAAATTCGTACCCTTTGACCCAACCAGTCGAAGAACCGAAGCAATAATAGA
This sequence comes from Candidatus Nanoarchaeia archaeon, assembly GCA_035506455.1. Classification (GTDB taxonomy): domain Archaea; phylum Thermoproteota; class Bathyarchaeia; order Bathyarchaeales; family Bathycorpusculaceae; genus JADGNF01. The sequence goes on along the minus strand of DATJPJ010000011.1, from coordinate 6,257 downwards.
AAGGCAAGGCGTCATCCTACGGGTCGTCAAAGGCGCTACTTCTGTGATATTGCAAATGTGCAGTACCAAAGACGAAGAACTTAGAACAATTAATTCTAAGATAGAAACTTTGTCAAGCCACGGCTACAGGGTCATTGCCGTTGCAACAGGTGATGAAACAAAAATGGATATTGTCGGTTTGGTAGCGTTATATGACAAACCGAGACCCGACTCAGCAAGAATGATAACCAAACTTAAGTCTCTGGGAATTTCGGTCAAGATGCTGACTGGCGATTCACTGCCAATTGCAAAACAAATAGCTCAAGAGATAGACTTGGGCGAAAAAATAACTCACGCTGCTGACATAGAAGAAACTGCCGGCAAAGACGCATTGGGGGCAGCCGAAATTGTTGAAGCGAGCGATGGTTTTGCTGAGATTTATCCCGAGGGCAAATATCGAATAGTGAGGGCCTTGCAGGCTGAAAAGCACGTTGTTGGTATGACCGGCGATGGAATAAACGATGCCGCCGCTTTGAAGCAGGCGGAGATCGGAATAGCCGTTAGCAACGCAACGGATGTGGCAAAAGGATCTGCAAGTGTCGTATTGACCCAAGAAGGCTTATCTAACATCATAGACCTGGTTGGGACAGGTCGAATGATTTATCAACGAATTCTGACGTGGATATTCAACAAAATTGTCAAGACCTTCCAGACAGTGTTGTTTGTCATTTTGGCTTTTCTATTTACTGGCTTATACGTTGTAGATGCTTTTCAAGTTGTTCTTTTGCTTTTCTTGGTGGATTTTGTGACAATATCGCTCTCCACTGACAATGTTCGACCTTCTGAGAAACCTGAAACGTGGAACATTACCTCTCTTGTTAAAGTATCGACAGTATTAGGCGTCGTGACCGTAGCCGAGTCGCTCGGGCTCCTGTATATTGGACTAAACTACCTTGGGCTATCCAACACAGCGTTACTTCACACTTTTGCCTTTGACATGCTGTTGTCCGGAGGATTATTCACAATTTTTATAGTGCGTGAAAGAGACAACTTCTGGAAGTCAAAGCCCAGCAAACCGCTATTGATTGCGATTCTCGCAGATATTATTATTTCCTCCGTAATCTCTGCTATCGGAATTCCAGGTTTGACACCGATACCTATTCAGTACGTGGGCTTAGCTTTAGTGTGGTTCTTCATATTTGGTCTTTTGCTAAATGACCAGATAAAAACCAGACTGCTACCACACTTAGCCTCAACTGAAAAAAGCATGTGAGCAAATTCTTTGGAGAATCCTCATAAATCATTAGAAAAAAATAGCTTGAAGAAGTTTTTTTCAGCGTACTACGACTTAATTTCATATACTAGGTCGCAATCGCCTGGAGGACCGGGTTTTCGGATCTCTTTGAGGCGAGCGTTTCTGATTTTCAGGTTTTCCACAACTACGCCCACAGGAAACAGTGATATTGCACATGCAGGGGTTATGTTGTGTCTTTCTTTTACCATTTTGCCGTGGCAAACGTAGCATCCTCTGACCTGTAAAATGTACTCTTCGTCTGCTTTTGCGAATATGACGGACTTTGCTAGCTGAAAATCGTTCTGCAAGTATGCCGCAATCTTCCCCATCAAATCCTCGACGTTGTTAGCTTTTTGGATACTTGCGCCCCATGTTTTACCGAGGTTCATGCTTGCTTTTGCGAAGATCTTCTGGTTTTCTTCGCCCAATGCGCCTTGGATTGCGCAAAGGGTTTCAACAAGGGGTTTTTGAGGGACTAATTTCGTCTCCATGCTTCGGCTTCACTTCTCACTATTTCTTTAGTTTTGCTTATTGGAAGTTGAGTTCGAAGCTTATGGGAACTTTTTCTCCCCATGATTGTCTGATGGGGCAAATTTTTTGCGCCATTTCGTAGACGGTTGTGGCTTTTTTTCTTTCTCGTTCGTTGTCGTTTGCGAGTGCAACAGTCATTTGGAAATGGATGTTTGTGAAAATTAGTTTCTCTAGTCCTTCGATGTTCATTTTCAGGTTTGCTTTGGTTTCAAGATTCTTTAGTCCAAGTTTAGAGTTTCCTGAGACGAGCAGAAAAATCGTGTTTATGCAAGATGCTAATGACGCTGCGAAGATTTCTTCGGGAACGCAGTATCCGGCTTTGCCTCCGAATTCTGGAGGGGGACTGACTGTTGCTATTTGTTTTCCTTTGACTGATACGGCACATTCCATTCCGGTTTTCCAGGTTGCGCTTCCTTCAAAAGACATTTCGGGCATAATCATATCCTTCCATTTTATTCATTATATTCGATTATACGAATATGCGTTTGTATTTATAGTTTCTTGCGTCCGCATCGTAAAAACAGCTAACCCTTTTAAAAAACCCTGTTTGCGGTCAATGGTTGGCAAAAGTATCTGCTATGTGTCGATTTTGATCAAGCAGTTGAATGAGGACTTCTCTCACCGTATCACAGGCGTTGTTTATTTTCGGGTTTGCAACACTGTAAAAAATATTTGCCCCTTGCTTCCTAGCTTTCAGAATCTGTGTTTGTCTCATAATCGTCAAGTGCTGAGAAAGATTTGCCTGCCTCAAACCAAGAATTGCAGCCAGCTCACCAACGGACTTTTCCCCATCACGCAAAGTGTGAATTATCATCAACCGCGTGGGATTGGCGAGAGTTTTACAGATCTGCGCCTGCAACTCGAAAACTGCTTTGTCTAGCTTCGATTCTGTCACTAAACTGCCGCCTAATATTCGAATATTCTGAAATTAGTTCAACCATTTATGGGTTTCCCAGCTAAAAGGAGTTTCGAAAACAAAATCACCTTTGGGCAAAGCATCGGTAATTTTTATCTGATCGGTGGATTAGTTGAAGCTATGTTATCTGTGCGATATGGTCGCTCTTAATTCTCCTTGAGTGTTATGGCATTTGCAAAACATTTCGGTACGCAGTCACCGCAGCCGTGGCAGATGTTTGGTTCGACAATGGCTATCTCATCTGCGTCGATCCGAAAAATAGCTTTAACAGGGCACGCAGCTGCTGCAAGGCATTTGCTGCATCGGAGACAATCTTGAGGGCTTATGAAGGCTTTGTGCATTTTTTCCCTGCCAAATTCAATGCATAGTCGATTTTTTGTCAGCTTTACCAGCTTCTAATTCTGGCTGCTCCATTTGCTGTTGAGATCGTTAGAAGGCATATTAACAATAGCAGTTTCACTGGATTGATTTCTTGGAGTATTGAGGAAACAAGCAAGCTGCTAGGAATGATCGACGAAATCACATAAATGAAAACAGCCATTCCAAGCTCAGAACCTTTGCCTATTCCTGGAATATGGCTTTTCCCAATAAACAGTCGCGATAGTTTAGCAAACCCTTTGGTGCAAGACTTGCAATAGTAGCATGAATTGCACATTTGCCTTCTTAAGACAACCAAAATTGAGAACGCCGAAAAACCAAGAAATATCCATCCAAGCAGTTGGTTAGACAACCAGAAAGAAATTGTGCCCAAGGCAACCCACAGGGCAATAGTTAAGTTGCCGAAAATGAGGAGAGATTTGGTTGCTTCAATTTTTTCTTCATCGGAAGGCAAAGTGTTCCCTCATGATTCTTGGTTGACTACTTCATTTCAGATGTTCCGCCTTGTCTAAGTGTGCTTTAAATTTAAATTCGATATGAGATTTTGGGCAAGCACCTACTATCGTTTCAACTGGTTCACCATTCTTGAAAAATATTAGCGTAGGTATTCCTTGGACACCAAATTGGCTTGGGATGATTTGGTTTTCATCGACGTTTATTTTTCCAAAGGTGACTTGGCCAGCGTATTCAGATGCAAGTTGCTCTATGATTGGTCCGACCGCCCTGCATGGTCCGCACCATGGAGCCCAGAAGTCGACCACAATTAATCTCTGTTTTGCAACCTCAGACGAGAAACAGGCATCCGTTAAGACAATAGGCTTGCAATTGCAGGTTTGATCTATTTGCTGTTTAGCTTGTGGTCGCTGAAGCATTTCAGCAGCCTTCTTTCTTTTGATTTCTTCCAATTCGTTATCTTCGGCATAGTCTATCATGTTTTCACCTTCCCGGTAAAGCGCCTACTGTTTTGCGCCTCTTTGAGCCTTCAGCCTGTTCACAAAGGTCTTGCAGGTTGGTGATTGGCAACATTGATTTTCAGGAATTCCAAATGGGCATTCAAGGTTTTTCATCATTTTCTAATCCTTCAATGTTTGAAAGAGTAAGTATTTTGAAACATATTTATTTTGCGGTATTGACAATACCGCACAATACTTATAAGTGGGCGGAACCATTAAAGATGCATGGATAACATTCAGCTACTCACCAGAAAAGAAGCTACTTGTTCCGACCTGCTTAGCTGTCTATACAATCTAAAACCGATAGATCTCGAAGTCTTTCTAGAAGTGGCAAAGAAAGAATCTGTAACACTTGACCAAGTCGCACAGGTTGTACACAGAGACAGAAGTTCTACACACAGGTGTCTTTCAAAATTGCTTAGCGCCGGTCTTGTAAATAAACAAACTAAACCTCTGAAGGGAGGCGGCTACTTCCACGTTTACAGTGCCGTCGAACCTGCCAAAATCAAGCAGCAGGCAAGACAGAAAGTGAAAGACATCACAGAAGGACTCGAAAACCTGATTGAGAGCTTCGAATCAGACTTAACAAAACACCTGCAATCAGCACCTTCTTCAGTTTAGAATAGACTTATTGAGTTGCTAAAGGACAGGATTCATCTAGAAAGAATGAAGAAAAAGGAGAACAAATGACGCCGAATATCACAAAACGATTCCGGAATGCGTTTCCAAAAATGGATTTCATGAAAAACAAGCATGAAGCTTGCGCTAACTTTGACGATGGAAGCTGCAGGGTCTTTCATTTCACCAACTTAGATCCTAAGGGATCCGCTTGCCCACATTTCAAAGCTAAGGACAAACTGCTAGAAGCTGAAACCGGACATACCGCTGGAGCGAAATAGAAAGGGAGTTTTACGGGGTAAGCAAAGTGACTGGCGAAACGATGTCTCAAGAAAAAATCAAGAAAATTGTTCTTAACATCGGCGGCATGAGTTGCGTAAACTGTGCACATGCGATAGAAAAGCAACTCTCCAAACTAAACGGCGTAACTAAGGCAACTGTTAATCTTGCGGCAGAAAAAGCAATCGTAGAGTATAACCCTGATCTCGTAAATCAGAAAGCCATAGAAGACGCCATTGTTGAAGCAGGATACCGCGTTATCCATGAAAAAGTCATGCTCCAAATAGGGGGCATGAATTGCATGAACTGCGCCCAAAGCATAGAAAAGGCACTAAACAACCGAGAAGGCATCTATCAAGCCTCCATAAACTTTGCTACAGAAAAAGTCTCAGTCGAATACAACCCTGAACAAACAAGCGTCGCCGGAATCAAAAAAACCATAAAAGAGGTCGGATACCAAGTCATCGAACCCGAAAAGACCCTAGACGATACTGAAGGCAAAGAACGGCAACGTAACATCCGACACCTAAAGTCCTTGTTGATAGCCAGCGTCGCCTTAAGCATCCCAACCATAATTTTCACATGGTTTCCAATTTTGCCACTGCTACCCAACAACATCTGGCTATTTCTCTTCGCCACTCCCGTGCAGTTTGTAGTTGGTTGGACTTTCTACGTAGGCGCCTACAAAGGCTTTAGGAACAAAACTGCCAACATGGACACTTTAATCGCTATGGGAACATCTACGGCATGGATATACAGCACCGTAGTTACTTTTGCACCAAATATATTCCAAGGGGCAGGTGTATTCTTCGATACAGCCACCATGATTATGACCTTCATCCTGCTGGGCAAGCTCTTGGATGCGATAGCAAAGGGCAGAACTTCCGAAGCTATCCGAAAAATCATGGGGCTGCAAGTAAAAGTCGCCCGAATAATCCGAAATGGTGAAGAACAGGAAATTCCAGCAGAAGACGTCCAAGTCGGCGACATTATAGTTGTTAGGCCTGGCGAAAAAATCCCAGTTGATGGCATCGTAATCGAAGGCTACTCTGGAGTAGATGAGAAAGTTATCACAGGCGAAAGCATACCTGTTGAGAAGAAGAGTGGAGACCAAGTTGTTGGAGCTACACTAAACAAAACTGGCATGCTAAAGTTCAAAGCCACCAAAGTGGGAAAAGACACGGTTTTAGCCCAGATCATAAGCATGGTGGAAGACGCCTTAAGCTCCAAAGCACCCGTTCAAAGATTGGCTGATATCGTGGCAGGATATTTTGTCCCAGCAATCATAATCACTGCTACCCTATCCGCC
>DATJPJ010000010.1:0-3821 GCA_035506455.1 Candidatus Nanoarchaeia archaeon | reverse complement strand
AGGACAGATGCAGCTCGAGTGTACCACCAGTCAGGGTCTTGTGGCGGTTTTTCTACGTGACTGCCTGTTTTGGCGACTGCTGCCCATACTGGAGGTTGGATTTCCTCGACGTTTTCTTTTATGTATTTGGCTAAGCGGTCGATGAACTTGGATACTGGTACGTCGTGTGGAGTGGTCAAGATTCTCTACTTCTTTTAGCTGTTCCTTGCAGTAAAACAACCTAGCCTAATATAAATATTGTTTGTGTCAAGGTTAACGAAATAACGTGCTCCTGGAATTGTTTAGCGCACGATTGCAAATTGAAAATTCTGCCCCTATGAACAAAAAACGTCAGGCGCGATCTTAAGAAGCGCATCGCTCGGCCTTATTTGACACGAAAAGGTTTCAAGGGTTGGAAGTAATGCTTGCACCAAGAGGAGAATGGTGATTGGGGGCAAGGGGCAAGCACTGCTTCTCATTTACCCTTTGACGATAGTAACGTTTGGAACTTTACTTAACGTTTTTTGAGAAGAAGCCTTTGCTAATTTGCAAAGATTGGTTTCGTGGCTGAAAATGAACATGGGATTGGTGGGTCGCGGTTCGTTAAGCTAGTCGCGGAATTTGGAACCTAAATAGGAGAGACAGGAGATAAGAAGAATCTTATTCCGCGCCTAATTAACGCCCGACCCGCCATCCTCGACCAACCGCTAATGGCTTCAGGACTCACGTGTTAATTCTTACGGAGAAATATAATGCATTGCTGTTGCTAGCAACCGCCAACACTCGTTTGAGATTTTATCATGAAATTTTGTTATCACTTTTTCACAGACCCTCTCCTCTGCGCTCAACAGTCTTTGCAACGGCTGATTCATAAAGCAAACAACGCCTTTTCGAATTCATGAGAGACGCACCAGTAAAACTGAGCTCGCCATGTGATGCCTGCGGACACCCCGTGGGCGGCGGACTAAACTATTGCCCAAAATGCAAAATAGCCTTATGCAATTATTGCAGCACTCAACTCATGCTTAAGCAGAACGGCCCAACGGTAAGGACAAGATGCCCCATGTGCGGAGAATATTTCCCGGACATTTAGGAAGAAATTAATCAGCTTGCCTCAGGGTTTCAAAATAGCCTTCAACTGACAAAATTCACTTTCCAACGCATCAAGTCTTTCCAAAGTCGCATCCAAGCTGGTGTTCAACTTTTCCATCCCAGCAAGAAGTTCATCTTTCCTTGTCTCGAGCAACGCGTTTACTTTGTCAACTTTCTTTTCATGTTGCTTTAAGGCTTCGAAAGCGATTTTTAGAACCTCCGAAATGGGCTTTGATCGGTCATTGTTTGGCATTTTCATTCCGAGTTTCTTATGAGGGCAAGTTTAAAGAATGAGCTTGCGCCCAACAGAATATTTCTAGCCTAGAAATGTTTCGAACTATCTGCGATATTTCGAGGCGGATTTAGAATAGCCCAATTTAGAGAATTATCATCAAATGAAGTGTAAACAGTGTGAGAGAAGACAAAAAAATAGAATCTTGATTATACAAAGTATCCTTCGCAGGATTTTCGACAGATTTTGTAACGTTATGGGCTAAAGGGTTTGCAGTCACTAGAATAAACCCAAAGTTATCCGCTCTTTTGTTACTTGAATCGTGGATGTTTTTCCAGCTGTCGAATTTGCAAATTCAATTCTTCTTGTGCGAAGTCTATTCTGCTATTGGGGGACATTTAGTGAAAGAATACGTAGAACCCAATCCCCGAGACTACTGCCAAGATCGCTGCGTGTTTGAGTCCGGCTGAGAATGAGTCTTCGTTTATCTTTCCCGATACGAGTCCTCCGAACAGCGATTCGAATAGCGCCGTGTCCAGGAACAGCCTTTTTGCTTCTGTTTGGGTGAGAACAGGTTTGATGATTGCCCCTGCGACTGATGCTTCTTTGCTTACGGGCAGAAATATCATGCTGGAAATAATGATTATGATGAACAGGAAAATCGCAACAGAGAAATAGAATATGGCCACGTAAGGCATGGTTTGCGTCTTTCTTTTTCCGTTCCATTGATTTACGTTGTCAACGTAATTTGCTGTATCTTCGAATATGTCAGATAAGTCGCCTCCGTGCCTTTGGGCTTCCATGATTAGAACTGATGCCCTCTTGATTGTCGCAAGATCAATTCTTTTGCTAAATTCCATCAAGGCTTGGTTAAAATTCATGCCCCAGCTCATGTTGGAGACTAAGGTCTTGAGCTCTATCGTTAATGGGCCGTAGTTTCTCTTGGCACAATTCTCGAGCGCCGTTTGAAGAGGCATACCAGTTTTTGTCGATGTTGCAAGGTCTCTTAGGAATTCTGGAAGTGCCTTTTCTATCTTGTTTTTCCACTGAGTGTGGATTATGCTAGCAATTGCTGGCGGCGTAACGCCTATGGTGAACGCTACAACAACCAAGTAGTCTACTACGGGCGATCTTATGTAGAGAACTAAGAAAACTAACATGAAAGCTACTGCAAGCACCGCACTGACGATTTCGATGTTCCGGATGTTTTTCTTCGTTAGCTTCATCTTGTCACTTCTCCAGTGTTGATACAAGAACCATCATTACGACGCCCAAGATTGGAATTCCAACGTATGTCAAGAGGTATAAGAAGAGGCTTGGGTTTAGTCCTGATCCTCCGCTTCCGAGCATACCCAGTGTTGCTAGCAGTACAACAAAGAGTAATGGCATTGCTACTAGGACCATGATGTAGATTTCCGCAAGGGCTGAGAGTGATTCCAGCATGAGGTCTAGTTTTAGGATGCGTTCCTTTGTCACGTTTATGTTAGTAATTTTCAGGTATTCAGTAGGGTTTCCTCCAGTTCTGACTGTTGCGACGTATCCGAGAAAGATTTCTCTGAGGGTATTGCTTGGCGTGTATTTTGCGTTTTCAAGAATTGAGGACATGAGATCTTTGCCGAATATTTCTACGTCTCTAACTATGTTGCTAAATTCCAACTTGACTTCTTTTAGGGTATCAATCTCACTTACTGCTTTGAAGATTATGCTTGGAGGAACGTTCGAACTAGACAATAGCGTCAGAAAGCTGGTGATGTAGGGCATGTTTTTTTCTATGGGACCTTTTCGCCCCTTTGCCTGAATACCTGGGTACATGTAAATTAACATGAAAGTAAAGACGAAAGTCAGTCCCGCTAGAAGAGGGCTCAATATTATGTTAAAAGAAGCAAAGAAACTGATCCTCATAATCAACGGTAGCATAACCAGTGAGAGAACCAGAGATGCGGCAAAAGTGATGCTTGATATGAAAAACATGAACGAAACATAGGCTTTAAAAGTAATTGGAATTCCGCTCATTTTAAGCTGTATATGCAAATCTTCAAAATGCTGGAAAGTCTTTTCAAGCCTCTTGCCTAGAAGAGCATTGGCATAAGTCCAAGGCTCCAACTTTGCCTTCAATTCTCAACTCACCTTGGTCTTACGGTAGATGCGCTCAGGATCTGAGAAGTAGTCCAGGACGAGTTTTGAGACGTCTTCGTACGAGCGTATTTTGTTTCTGACCATGTATTCAAGTATGGTTTTTCTTTTCTCAAGTTCTTGGTCAATTTCTGATCTAGAGAATCCCCATTGGTTAGCAATTCTCTCGATGAGCGGACTTCTCGATACTTGGAAGTAAGTGTCAGTAGCTGTGTCCCACTTGAAGATTTCTTGTACATTGAAGTCGTTTGTATCTCGGTTCCAGCCTAGCATTTCTGATACGCTTATGGTCCTTCTCATCGAAACGTTGTCCACCACCAGCCTTCGCACAATGGATATTGCGTTTAGGTTTTCGACCTGAGTGTGAGGAATGTCCATAGGTTTG
>DATJPJ010000009.1:0-3128 GCA_035506455.1 Candidatus Nanoarchaeia archaeon | reverse complement strand
CCGTCATGGGATGTTACTTCGGATTCAATTGCAGCTTATATTGCGCTAAAACTAAAGGCAGACAAGGCTGTTTTCGTTACGGATGTCGACGGTGTTTTCACTTCAGATCCCAAAACAGACAGCAGTGCCCGTTTGATCAGCAGTCTTTCGGTTGAATCTCTTTCACATTTTGCTCGACGTACCAGCGTAGACAAATTTCTGCCCCTTTTCTTAGCGGAAAATTCCCTGGACTGTTACGTTGTTAATGGGGAGTTTCCTGAGCGGCTAGCTGCTGTTTTGTCTGGGCGAAGCGCCATAGCAACACGAATTTTGCCCGTAACTATGCATCAATAGCTTTTTCGAATGCATAAATAACCGAACGCTAATCAAAATCTAAAGAGAATTCATTCGTGGATGGTGAATAGTTGTCTTCCAGAGTTGCCCTCATAAAAGGTGAACGCGGGAAAGAACCCGTTTTTAAAGCCTTAGATCTTATTGATTTCAAAACCGCGCTAGACGGCTATAGCAATGTTCTCATTAAGGTCAACTTCATCAACGACAAAACCTGGGACTCAGGAGCAACAACCGACCCTATCGTAGTTGAAGCAATAATCGACAAGCTCAAACCGTTACCCCTCAAAGTTAGCGTCGTAGAATCTGACGCGACAATGACGAATGCAGACAAAGCTTTCGAGAAAACAGGCATGAAAGCCATGTGTGAACGCGTCGGTGTTGAATACATTAATTTGCGTTACGTCGAAGACAAAATTAAGATTGACATTCCCAACGAGGAAACTCTGGGCGTGATAACCGTGCCTCGCATCGTTAAAGACTCAGCCATAATCAGCGCCGCAAAGCTGAAGACGCACATGGCAACTACCGTTACGTTGGGTATGAAGAACATGTTTGGCTTGCTTCCGGATAAATTCAAGGCTAAATTCCACGCCAGAGGCATCAGCAAAGTCGTTGTGGACATAAACACGGTAATTCATCCAGTACTGACAGTTATCGATGGCTTTGTGGCTATGGAGGGAAGAGGACCAACCGATGGAACTCCTGTGCAGATGAATTTGATCATAGCTTCAAAAGACGTTGTAGCTGCCGATTCCACAGGATGCCGAGTAATGGGCATAGACCCGCATGAGGTCTCGCATATTCGAAGGGCGCACGAAAAGGGCTTGGGTAATATAGATGATGTCGAGGTTCTGGGGGAGAAAATTGTGGACGTTTCGAAAAATTTCAAACGAGCCCACATATAATTCATATTCTGACCTGGTTAATCTTCATGCCCCAAAGCATTTTCAGGCCTTTTAAAATTTATATTGTGATAAATGCCTAATGAGCTTGAATGACATTATTCTTCATCAGAACGTTTAAGTTTACAGAGACGCATGCTATGGTGATAATTGGAAAGTTCTTTTCAATTATGCTTCAAACTAATTGAGGTGAGAATCAATCATGGCTCAAAAACCACAATACGACGTGAAATGCACCAGTTGCGGTCAACCTACTACAGTACCTTTCAAGCCCACTCCGAATAGGCCAGTTTACTGCAAGACATGTTTCGCCAAACAAAGGTCATCAAGTGGACCGGCACCGTCTAATTCAAGTGGTCCTAACAGTCCAAGCGAAGGCCCTATTAACTTCGATTCTAAACAAGCTTGGGCACGACGAAGGTAAACAAAAAATAGGGGATTTGCCCCTAAATTTTTTGTTTCTTTAAAGCACCGAAAGTTTAGGCTCGATATCCGCTGAAAGTTAACTGAACGCTATTTTCTTTAAGACATAAATATGGCATCAGAGGCTTCTCTGACCAAAGCATGCGTGGGGAACAGCCTTGCAATTGGAAGAAATGAAGAATGAAATTGAAAAACTTGTAATGGCCAAGGGCTTCTACAATAAACCTGAGGACATCCCTAAAAAACTCCTTTTCGCGTTTATAGAATTGGGCGAAGCTAGTGACGCGTGGAAAAAAGGTCATCCGGAAGAAAAGATCGCTGAAGAGCTCATTGACGTTATTTTTTACATTCTTGACGCGAGTCGATTAGCATGCCCGAGCGTTAACATGGACGAGATGTTTGCGTGGAAACTGGCAAAGAATCTGGGAAGGCCGTACCAGTATGGTGAGGGGCACCGGAGCAAGTAGAATAATCGAAGGTTTTATCCTTTTCAAATCAAACAGTTAGTCAGTGGAAACAAGAATGTCGTTTACTTACCCGAAAAATATTTGGTTCGTCTGTTCTAAATGCGGTCTCTGCTGCGGCGACACACAGAAAAAAACGCGACATGTATTGCTCTTAAAGCAGGAAGTGAAACGCATCGCAGATCAAACCCAGCAACCTGTTAACAGTTTTGCGAAGGAAGCCTCAGGAAATGCCCCTTATTTATTCGAAATGAAGAAAAATCCTGACTCTTCAATGTGCATTTTTCTAAAAGACAACGTGTGCAGTATCTATGATAATAGACCTTTAGTCTGCAGGTTTTATCCATTTGAACTATCAACAACGGAGAAGGGCGAATTTGTGTTTAAGGAAACAGATGAATGCCCATCATTGAGCTGTTTAGAATTTAAGAATGCGAAAAAACTTGGTTTTCCTTTCTTTGCTGCACTGTTTGAGCTGGCTTGTGCCGAGCTAGGCTGAGTTTGTGGTCGGCGTTTAGAGTGTTTTGCTTAGGAGAGGTTTTTTTTGCGTGTAACGGTAGCCGCATTGGCATTCAAACCCTGTTATTTCTCCATGTTAATCTTTTTGGGGTTGCCATTTGCGACTTGAGCAGTTGGTAGTTTGTTTGTGTAGTTTCCATAGTATATCTGCTTCTTTGCGGGTGATGGGTGAATTTCGTTTCGCTTTTGCCAAGTATAGGGTGCTAGTTATTGCTGCGGCGGTTACCGTGCACGCGATTCCTATTTGGGGCAGGATGGTTGTTAGTTCCATGTTTTTCGCCTTGTGTAGTTGTGTGGAGCACATCTACAATATGTCTCACAAGAGACATATCTCATAAATAATGTATCTTGCATCATACGATATAAATTTTATGCAGACACGTTGAACACACCATCTACACAAACTAAAATTGCTTCAACAAATCTGCTTTTTCCAAAAGGTGACCACAATAATGACACTTCAGAAGCAGCGGTTCCATGTTCTCCA
>DATJPJ010000008.1:0-9636 GCA_035506455.1 Candidatus Nanoarchaeia archaeon | reverse complement strand
CTCTGGTCTTTCTTTTTTGTCCACCTATCCATGTCCCGCTTCGTGTATTTTTCCAACACTGATTTGAAAGCTTCATCTAAGTCAACATGATAGTAATTTGCGATGCAAACCAAACTGAAAAGCACATCGGCAAGTTCCAAGCCCAAATCTGCGTCGCAGCCTTGCCGTTTCTTCTTGTAACCTTCGCGATGATTAATCTCTCTAGCTAACTCGCCCATTTCTTCGGTGACGGCGGCGAGCATCGATAGAGGCGGCCAATAACCTTCTTCAAATTGAGAAATCCAATCATTCACGGTTTTCTGAACCGATGCAAGAGTTGCCGGCGCATTATCCATTTGTTTCACCGGAAGCAGTTGGCGTCGTCTGTGCTTAAGACATTTACTCAAGGATCGTTTTGGACGAGGTCTTCTGGTAAATTTTGAGCAAGTTGAAGTTTTTATCGAACTTCCTGCCATGAAACCTGCAAAATACTTAAGGTTCGGTAGAAAACGCTAATTATTCGTTTTACCTTGGCATATTTGGGTAAGCAACTTGCCGATTAAAACTCTGCTTTGCGGATGCGTATACGAGGAAAATGATTGGATGCTTGTCCGAATTAAGGAGTGCGAAAAGCACCACAAACTGCGCACGAGAAAAAGAGAGTATAGGCCAAAAGCTGAATGCAACAGAAACGACACCAAAGGCGAATAATTGGTGAAGCTTGGATATTTTTAAACGCCAAAAGTGGATATTGTTGCATGTGAAGAAAGAAGTTTTTAAAAACCAAGATGGTTTGTTGGCTTTTTGTCGCGGGTCAATCTTACTTTTAGGATGAGGTAACTTAGGAGCAAATACTTAGCAAGGATACAAAACAACTATTAAGCAACGCTCAACACTCAAGTTTATGGATGAAAAAGTGACTACACGACGGAGAAGGGGTACGGCAATCGTTGAAACCCCAGATGGAATCCTGGTTGTTAGTCGCGATAATCGGACTTTCTTTTTGCCCGGAGGCGGGGCAGAAAATGGCGAGACTCGAAGAGATGCGGCAGTTCGAGAACTCAGAGAAGAAACGGGCTTAGAGGTTGTAAAGTGCCGCTTTCTATTTGAGTATCCTTCATTTGTTAATGACCACAAAGTTTTCTTGATGGAAACAACCGGAGTTGCAGAACCCGACAGCGAGATAAGATACATAGAATTCTTTGATGGATCAAACCTAAAGGTCTCTGATTCGTCATGGGAAATAATTGAGTTGTACCATTTACAGCGAGACATCAAGACTTCACGTGCTCCTTCAAAAGTTCAGGAAAAAAGCTTGCCACTTGTGCCGAAGAAATAGTTTGGTGACAGGGTCGAATGAATGCTGATTCTTTCTTACAAAAGTCAAATCTTATAGTTGCGCCCACTACGTTTTCTCTCCCTTCGCGCTTAACTGCGCCTTCCGGCGAATATAGCGCCAAAGGAACCTTAGTTATTCTCCAGACAACGATGGGAAACATCATTCTTCAGATGAGGGATGATAAGCCTTTGACGGCTGGGAACTTTGTAAATTTGGTTAACCAAAGTTTCTACGACGGCACAATATTCCACAGAGTCATCGCAGGCTTCATGATTCAAGGAGGAGAAAACCAAAAATTCGATGTTGCATCAATCCCTGATGAAATTGGCACAGACAACCGCAACGTTGCCGGCACAATAGCCATGGCGAAAACTAGTCAGCCAAATTCGGCGACCAGCCAATTCTTCATAAATTTGGGTGATAACGGGAATAACATCATAGACCGAGCAGGCACCCGTTTCGACAATGTTTTTACTGTTTTCGGTCAAGTCATTGCCGGCATGGACGTTGTGGTAAAAATTTCACAGGTGCTCGTAACTAGAAACATTTATGGTGAGAATTCTCAGCCAACTCAACCCGTTACGCTTATGAAAGCAACTGCGTTTTTTTAGCAGCCTTTGTTCTTGATTGTTCTTTAACCATTTCGTAACATTTTAGATCCTTTTTGTTGCGAAGATGCTCGAAAACCTGTTTAGTAAAATTCGGCTTGCACTATAATCAGTTTAGTATTTTCTCTTTTCCCGTTTGCAGAATTGACGACTGCTTAGGGCATATTACTAAGCAGGAACATGAGTTTAATAGTTCAGATCATTACCTGAGGCTTGGAGAGGATAAGAATAAGGTGCCCATTATGCCGTAGGCGACTCATCAGCGACTCCAAAGGAGACATGATGGTTTGCCCCCGGTGCGGTTGGAAAGTGTTCAGGTATTTTGTTAGCCATTTAGAAACCTGTTAGGCTGTGGGACCCTTACAAGCTAGAGGGTCAGGGAAAGACAGAACATGTCATGTCCATACTGATTGCGCCAAATCTTTCGTTGGAAGCAACAGCACTAAATCGCCATTGTTTATGCATTGGGGGCGCTCTTTTTTTTGTTTTGAAAATTCAGCAAGTTTATTTAACTCCTTAACATGTTCTTCGTAAGGTCATGCAAATGTTGAATGTTATTTTCGGTTTCGAAGAAGAAGAAGATTGCGACGACGAAGACTGCGATTGCGAAGATTGCGAAGACGAAGAATAATTGCATCCATCAACTTTTCTTTTTTTGATACACTCTGGTTCGCAATTTTTCAAACAAAATATTCGAGAAATATGAATATTTCCGGTGATTTCAATGGCTGCTTCGCGCGCTTCACCTAAATTCGGAGCAGTTGTGAAGTTAAGAGTTTTTGAGCCTGGGGATCTTGGTCACGTCAAAAACTTGATTGACAGCACAATAGATGTCATTTATAGCTATTACCCGATTGAGTTTATCAACTACTGGAAAAACAGCTTTCATTCGGAAGAAAGGATTCTTGCCGAGGCTCGCCAAGGACTCATCATTGTTGCAGAACTTAACAAAAGGATTGTTGGCACTGGCACATTGATTGGAAAGGAAATATCTCGTGTATTCGTAATGACAAAATTCCACCGAAAAGGCATAGGTAAATTAATCATGAGCAATCTCGAGTTGCGTGCCAAAAAAGACAAAGTTGAAGTTGTTTATCTAACCTCAACTGCAGTTTCCAAAGCATTCTATGAATCGCTCGGATATTCAACCATTGAAGGAGAAATCTTTTCCGCCGAAGACTCGCTTGTAGTTGGGTATTTTAGAATGAAAAAGACCATACACTAATTTGGCTTCAGTTTCTATTTCTTTATGGAAAACTTAAATCCAAATTGAAAACAATTACTGATGGAGGCAAGTTTCATGGATGATAATGTTCTCGTATCAATTAGCGTGAGTAGAGACAAAGGAGAAATTGTTTACAAAGTGGATTGTTCTAGCGAGATATTGAATGAGGAGCTAGAATACTATCTTGAAGAAATAATTGATGGCATATGCAAATGGAAACCAAATGTTTGCGAGGAGAAGATACAGAGTTTCAAGGGAACTATAAGAAAAAAGAAAAAGACAAGTCAGCAAAATCAAAAATAAAGGAGCGCTAAGAGCCGGCAATTGGCATGGCAGGCTAAGCGTTGCCATGGCTGTTTGGATTTACTCGATGCCTTTGGCAACGCTACTGAGCGGTCTAGCATCGTTTATGGAAAGTTTGTCCAAACAGGCGTTAAGGTCCAGCTCGAAACGGTTCCTTCGTGAAAGATATCAATATAAATTGGTGTATTTGTCTCACCGGCTAAACTCGTGAGGTTTAGTGAAGATGCACTTTGATGCGCATAGCTCATGGTATTGGCGTCTGTTCCAAACTGTGCGATGTTAACCATTGGAACTGTCATGTTTATTTCGGTGGTGCCGTCAGAGGCGTAAGCAACGATGTGCAATCCAGCGTTAAACGCAGTGCCTGCTCCAGAATTGGTCACTGACCCTTGAATGTAAAGGTGGTTGTATGGCGCAGTCAAATCTTGTGGATTTGAGCCAATCTGACTCTGATAGGTTGTAGGTATCTCTACTATTCCCAACGCAGTGACGACATTTGCTGTTGTTAACTCCGCGAGTCGGTCGCTTAAGTTTTCAACTTGGGCGTTTAGATTTTCAACTTGGCTTCCCATGTCTGTGATTTGACCTTTGAGATTTTGAATTTCGTTGTTAAGGTTTAGCTTTTGATTGGTCAAGTTTGCTATAACGATGTTTGCGGCTGTCAAATTCGCTTGCACGTAACCAAAATTCATAGACATAATTGTGAAGTTCGCGGCTTCACTGTCTAGTTGGGCTACTTTCTGGGTCAAAGATGCTATTTGGGAGTCCTTTTCATTTAGCAAACCGCTGTAGTAAATTATGGTTTCAGAGGCCACACCTACAAGAAATATTGCGAGTAAAGCCGTCAAGACTTTGGTGGTGTTATTCATGGGGGTCAATCTTTAACGGGCGTCATCTTGCCTAAAAGATTGTTTGTAAAAATTATTTGACACAAAATAAATTCAGAGGCGTGTCTATTGGTTTTTGAATTCGCGTTTATTTTGTGCATTTGGAACAAATTGTTCCGTTGAAGGAACAGCAAATTGTATCTAGTTAAAAAACATAAACGGTGTTGTCCAAATGTCGTTTCTTGGTGGGTCTCAATTGTTAGACGGATTCGAGTCGTTCTCAACTTTTGTTTTCTTTTTTAGCTTGTCTAGGTATTTTGTGGAATCTTCTATAAATTTTTGTTCATCTTCGGTTCTTTCAGCGTCTCTTTTCGTAAATTTCTACCTTCTCCCTTTTTCTGTGTTGTCTTTGTGAATATATAACGTTTTCAGGTGTAGCTTGCAAATATGAATAATGGGCGATATAATTTTGACAAACAAGAAAGCATGCTTCCGTCTTGATTGCCTTGCAAACATGATAGTAGAATGTTTTTTGGCCCATCGCTATGGTCTGCTTTTTCTGAAGATGGCAAGCAAACTCACAACAACCATAGCTATTATTACAACCGCAATGACGAGGATTAGCGTGCTATGAGCTGGAGGATTAACGCGTGGGCTATTCTCTATTGTTGGTTGCGGTGTTGTAGAAGGCGAAGCAAAAGCCGTCGAAGTTGATGATGGACTTGGTAAAGGTGTCGGTAAAGGATTTTGAGACGGCAACGGCAAAAATGGAGCAGTTTTCATCAAGTAAATATATCCCCCGAATCCTGTGGGATTTGCGATGCCCAGACCTGCAATGGCTCCATCTGATGTTTCGACAAGGGAAAATATTTCAAAAGGAAAAGTGATGGTACCATTAAAATAGTTAAAAGGACCTGAATAGGTGAGATTCTCGACCCATAGCGTATTGTTATTTGAATCTGTTTTCACGAGTGAAGGCAAAGAAAGATTTGCAGTAGGAGGCTCTGTTGGCGAGAAACCAGTTACATTTGCTGGATCGAAACAAGCATATCCGCCATCGCTGGTTTGAATACTTGATGAGGCATTGACTAAATTATAAACCGTGCTTGTATTTTCATACCATTGCGCATTTCCTTCAGAATCTGTTTTGATCACAGTTGGAGTATTAACATAAGTAGTTCCGTATGTAGACCATAATCCTGATATTTCATATCCGCTATCGCTGGTTTGAATAAGGCTATGCCCTGCAAAATGATTGACAGTTTTATTCCATTGCACGCTACCTGAAGAATCAAGTTTGTAGAGAGTTGCCGGAGTAAAAGTGAATTGGTAGGAGTTGCCGCAATCTAGGAAGGCATATCCTCCATCGCTTGTTTGAATCAAGTTGGATACTGACGCAGTATATCCTTCGCCATATGTTTTTTCCAATTGGATGGCAGGAAACAAACTTGAGATAATAGATGTTGAAGAAGGAGAAGGAAATACAAAGGGTTGAGAAGCAGTTTGATCATATGGTGGATTGAGCAGGTCCATTTTTGATAGCTGTTCCTTTGAAAATATTGTATTATACAGGTAGCCATTAGCGAAACTACCGAGGTTAACCTGCTCTACAGTTCCGGTTGGCGTTGAATTCTCTATAGGTTGTGAATTTGGTTCGAGTTCCGAGTAGAAATAGTCCACAACTAAAGATAACGAGTCTCCTGTAGAGATTGTTTGATTGGATGGCGGCATAGTCTTGAAGTTTTTGAAGTCAATGGTGTAAGGCTGAATTGCCCACTGGCCTGCAATGGCTGGTTCTCCTGTCAAACCTGATTCGTGAGCTGGGATATTTTCGACAAGAGTCATTATGCTTGACAACCCTATTTTGTTGGAAACAAAGGCGAGTCCGCTGTCGCCAATTAGTGTTCCATTGTCGTAAACGCTCACACGATATACGCTGGCAATAGCGACTGATGAGTTGTCGTAGGATTCGGCTATTCTTGTGACGTTTAATAGAAAGGTGGCAGAATTGCTCTCAGCATAGGCATAAACAACTTTTAAGCTGACAAAGGGTGTAATCTTCGAACTTGTGCTTGTTTGGATTCAGCAGGCGGCGCGAAGGCTAATATTATGAGCAAATAGGCAAAAACTGCAATTGTTTTTAGCGAACGATTGCCCATACCATCAAATAACTTTTCGTTTAACTTGCTTAAGAGATTGTTTGTAAAGATTCGTTGACACAAGAAACATTGAATAATTTGCAGCATTCATCAGTCAAAGGAAATCTATGGTTGTCAGGTTCGCCATTATTGCGCTTATGGTTATGGCAGCAACCGGGATACCGAATACTGTGTATGTGTCGCTGGCCTCCTCATACGTGCCCGTAGCATTAAGCCCATCAGCAACATTTTCAACACTGATAAGTCCGTAAATGTTTAGCACTTCCAAGTTGTTTTTATTAGAAACTTTGACACAAGGAATCTTGACAAGCAGTCTTTTACGTGAGTTAGAACATTAGTTGCAATGATTGCTATGAGTAAGAAAGCATTCATGGCGGCAATAATCATCTCGGTTTTCTTGGTTTCGTTAGTAGCTGGAACGCATTTTTGCTTAGCACAATCAGGAACCGAAGCTAATGACAAGATAAGCCAGGACACGACATGGACGAAAGCGGGCAGCCCGTATATTATTACTGGAACAGTCGTCGTGAATGACGGAGTTACTTTAACAATCGAGCCTGGTGCAACAGTAAACATGAACCGTGGCGATTCCCTTCAAGTAAACGGGACTCTGGTCGCAAGAGGCACCAGTAGTGAAAAAATCGTTATCAATGGCGGAGACATAATATTTACTCAATACAGTAATGATTGGAATAATCAAACGGGTTCAGGCAGCATCATAGAAAACTCCACTCTCAATTCAACCTCAATATTAGTCAGCGATTCCCCGGAAATATTCAACAACATAATCGTCGGCGGCGCGAATACTCTACAAATATTTGGCGCAATCAATATCGCTGGCGGGACACCCCTTATAGCAAACAACACCATTTACGGAGCAGGATACACGCCTGCAATCGAAATTTGTGGTGGCTCGCCAATGGTCCTGAACAATACCTTGGTGGGCGGAATTAACGGCAACTCAAGCGCAAGATTTCCCATCATTTCAAACAATAACATCAAAGGCGAAGTTATTGTAAGCGGAGGGTCACCTGTAATTTCAAACAATTTGATTACGGGTCTAATCCGGAAAGTGTATCTAGTTAACAACGAATCCTTTCCAGTAAACGGTAGCACCCCAATTGATTCCGTTTCTTTTGGAATCGGACTCACAGGCTATAATTTTGGAGATGACAAATTATACAATGCTATCGTAACGGACAATACTATTGTCGGTTGTTCAACAGGTCTTTGTTGGAACGCCGGTGGAGGCGCACTGATTGAAAGAAACTTAATCGTCAACAATACAGGAGATGGGCTGTCGATCGGGTCTAATGCGGTCATCGAAAACAATACTATCGATAATAATTCTGTGGGCATGAGAATTTACAATTTTAACGGTTACGACGCGGGTCCCTCTGGCAATTTCTTTCCACCAACAATCCTCAATAACAACATTCAAAACAACAGTCAATACAACGTCTATTCTTACTGCGATAGCGACTTAAACGCCACTTACAATTGGTGGGGATCAACCGAGCAACAATCAATCCAAAAAACAATATATGATAAGTCATTCGACTCTACACTGGGTACAATCAGCTCGATTCCATGCCAGTCCGCTCCCAACGATCAAGCCTACCCCAATTCCTCAAATGCTTCATTGACTTTACTTTCTACACTATCAACAAATGAGGTCTATTTTGCCTTAGATTCAAACAGCACTATTTCAGCCTTATTTTTCAACGAAACAAGTTCAGACATAAACTTCACCGTCAGTGGGCTTTCAGGAACCACAGGATACGTTAGAGTCGGAATAGCCCAAAATTTTATGCCGAACGAAGACGACATTAAGGTCTTCATCGATGGGAACCCAATTAATTACACATTATCCTCGAGCGGAGATTTATGGATAATACTCTTCACCTACCACCATAGCACGCATCAAATAAGCATTAGTCAAACAGAAAATACAAATGAGTCTCCTTCTCCTTCATCCGCAGCACAACCACGCTCTACTCCAAGCACATCTCCTTCGCCTTCAATCCCCGAGCTTCCCTCATTCCTCTTTATCCCATTTCTAGCATCAGTAATGTTAGCTGGAACAATTATTTACAGGAGAAAACTACGGCACAAAAATGACCAGATGACCTTGCCATGAGTAAGAAAATGTTCATGGCAACAATCATCATCACGGCTTTCTTAGTCTCGCTAGTAACTGGAATGCAAGCTGTTGAAATGGCCAAAGCTGGTGACACAATACCCGCCCCCAGTGTTCCAGAGCTTACCGTGAAACTTGTAAAAGGATCCTACAGCATAACAAACACAAGTACCGGTGCAACTCAGCAAATTCTAAATAACTCAATTGAGTTAATAATAAGAAACCAACCTCTGCCTGCAGGCTACTCCAATCTCACGATATGCTATCAGCTTAGGGTCAAGAGTCATGAGACGGAGAATTGGGCAGAATCTCACTCTGGGGATCTCCTTCAATCCAATTCTGACTATACAATATTGGATAATCCACAATTACCGTTTTACCCAACGATTTATTTCCAAGTTCAGGCACAGATAGGCATCTTTTCGCAAACTTACAATCCTGACCTGCAAATTCTTCCGGGCTTTCCTAAAGGCGGAATTGAAACCAGTTTTGACCCTCTGGCGTCGAGCGAATGGAGCAACACAGCGATGGTAAACTTAACTGACGGCTCCGTCTTTGTTTCCCCACCGTTTATTCCCACAGTGAGTTTAACAGCGCAAACAGATAGGTCAATAACTTTGTCGTGGACACGGCTTGATACCTCTGTTTTTGGAATGTTGGTTTCGTACCAAGTAACCTATGCTTCATCAATTAATGGACCATATAGTATTGCCGCAACAATTGATGACTCTAACCAAACCTCTTATACTCTAACTGGTCTAACTCCAGACATCATTCACTATTTTGTAATACGGTACGTTGGTACCAACGTAGTTGGCTCAAACTTGGGTGTTTCCAATACGTTGGAGGCTAGCACAATTACAACCCCAACGTCAGAACCTTCGCAAACACCAAGTCCTACTCCGCTTAAAACAAGGCCTTCTTCATTATTCCCGATAGTAGTCATAGTCGCTGTTCTCGTCATAATCGTCATTGGCGTAGCTGGATATGTTGACTTCAAGAAAAAACGTCCAAATAAAAAAGGCAATTTTAACTAAACGCCGTTAATTTCCGGTC
>DATJPJ010000007.1:0-8364 GCA_035506455.1 Candidatus Nanoarchaeia archaeon | reverse complement strand
AGGATGTGGGCACTGTCAGGTGATATGCCTTCTCCGACGTAAGAAGAACCATCGTCGAAAGCTCTATTTGAGCTGGACTCGTTCCAACCTGCCATAAGCCAGTTGCCGCTAACTGAGCTCCATGCGTAATTCATTGCGTTTATTGGTCTTAACCAGTAGGTCGTTGGCGTGGGAGTTTGCGGATATGAGGGGATCTGCGTTTGCTGCACGACTAGTGTGACTGGTGCGCTAATTGCTGAGCTGTAGGCTAGTGGTCCTGCTCCTGTTTGGAATGTTTGTCCCGGATAGAACATTTGGAATACGTAGTTACCCGTCGTTGTTGGCGTGAATTGGAAGAAACCAGTCGCAAGCGAGTTAAGCGTGTATGGTCCTTTCGTTACGTTGGTTCCATCAGGTTGAACTATTTGAACGGTTACGCTGCTGTAGAAGTTGCCGGTGGCACCGATAGATCCTGCGGTTACGTCAGCCATCCAAAAGTCAACAAGTGCTGTTTGTCCAATACCTATCGGATTCGGATTGACAGCGATAAAGCAGTAGCTAGGGTAGACGCTTGAAGTTTGAGCGTTGAGAATTGGCATGCATGCCAGCAGAGCTGAAGACGTCAACATCAGAATTGCTGCAGTGATGGCAATTAGTTTGTTTTTGTGGTTTTTCATTTTTTTCTCTCCAATATTTTTCTGTTTTCCATATATGGTTCCGATTTGTATTTAAGAATTTATGATGGTTCAAGTGGCGCCTTCACTGTCACTCCATTCGTCCCAGTCCCAAAAACACTAGCTATTGATTCAAAACAAAAGACCCTTCCAGAAAGCTGGACATTTTGACGCTTAGTGGGCACTACAAAAAAACTTGGAAGGGTCAAATAAAAAAAGTGTTTTGCGGATGACATCTCCACTTTGGCAGGGGTTCAAATGCCCCAGTCCACCTTAAGATTGCCAACAAACTGATCACAACATCACGTGAAAAGCATCGTTGCGTTTCCATCATAACCCATCAAATAAAGGTTCGAAAGCAACAGAGGCCCACAGGCCCTGAGCAGCCTTTTCCTGGTCTTCCGTTCCAGTAACCGCAAGAAGACAGCTTCCCTCAGCCCCGCAAACTCCGCCCGCCGCAACTATTTCCACATCAGCCCCAGTCAACTGCTTCATAGCCTCAATTTCAGTAAACACTTGACCTGGAACTGGCAGCAACCGGTATCCGCTTGCATCAGGCGAGTTTAGCCTCTCGGCTAATGTGTACAAGTCAGCGTTGACGCGCTTTTCCAGGCCGACCGGAATAATTAACTTGACACGTCGACCAGCCACAGCTTGCAGCGTCAATGCAATTGTTCCAGCCTTTGGACCTCCTATCAGAACCGCTGCCTGTTTGCGCTGCAAGTCTATTGCATTTGCACCTTTAAGAATCACATCCCCTTCTTGGAGAGTTTCGACGACATCGTAGATTGTTTTGTTTTTTTGCCAGACACCATCAATTATGACTACGTCGCCCGGAAACTTGCTTTCATCCAGCAATCTGCCTTCGGAATTTACGGTTCCAGATGGCGGGAGTATAACTCCTCTGAAAAATCTCTTCCTTGAAAAATCTTTGGTCCCCATGGATTTGAGAACTTCTTCTGCAACGTAGCCATTTGTGGTGCCTGCAACGATTACTAACGTGCCTTTCTTTAAGACGTTCAAGATCACTGGATTTGATGCTAAAGCCTTTGCGATTAGCCGTTTGCCAGCTGAAGGAGTTGTAACAAACTGTTTCATTGGGGAGCCTCTGTTTTTTGCTATACGGTAGGTTGCACCTATTTAAGAATTTGAGTATTCCCAAGTGAAGCTTTACAAAAAATTAGGAGGATCTAATTTATCTGCATATAAAAATAAACGAACATGCAGTCGACATATCCAACAGAGGAGAACCCAAATCAAAACAGACCGCCTAATTGGCGATTAAACTGAGATTGCATAGAATAACAACAAGCCCTACGTGAAGGTTGAAATTAGAAGCAATTTCATCTATTGCGTGTAAAAAGTGATATAATCATTTTTCTCATCCATTCTTAATTTGTGTTTGTCAAGAATTGGCTTGATGCATTTCTTTGCGTTAAAGTTCAAGGTGCATTGCAATCTTATTTGATAGCCGGTGGCGGTTTCTATTATCTGGGAGCTGGGCTGATCTATGTTCACACACATTAGCGTATTTAGTTTGCATGCATCATGAATTTCGTAAAGAATTTTTATGGCTTCTGCGCGGTTCGTGGTGCGTCACTTCCAAGAACCGCTTGTAATTGCTTCCTATAAGCATTCCATTTTCTTTCTCTTTTATGAAATTCTAAATTCGTTTTGCCAAGAAATTCTCAGAAATCTCGCAACGAGAGAGAAAAATCGATGCGTGCACCAGATAGAAAAATTGGTTTTGAGAAGATGAACTTGGCAAACCTTATATTCGTAAATCAAATAAAGCCAACTTGGTTGAACAATGAAGAAAGACAAAGGCTACGCAGCGATCATAGTAGTAATTCTAATCGTTTGCATCATAGCATTCGGGGTAATACTGTATTATTCCACCAACGGTTTCATCGGAATAATCTACCCCAAAGATGTCACATTATCCGGCATAGTTTCCGTCGCAGGACTCGGACGTTCCCCAGAAAAAATAACATTCACGAGCTTAACGAACGGACACACGTATGTGCAGGACACTGTGGGAAACACCTATTCGATTAGCTTACCCAACGGAGATTCATACAGCGTAACAATAACTTACACAATTTTGCTATCTACGGGAAATACTGATGCAGGTACTTTAAACCTCAGAACATTAAGCTCATCTGCAACATATAATTGGTCAGGATAAAACCAAGAAAAGCTTGCTCCTCACTTTAAGGACAATAAAGA
Source organism: Candidatus Nanoarchaeia archaeon (assembly GCA_035506455.1). Taxonomy (GTDB): domain Archaea; phylum Thermoproteota; class Bathyarchaeia; order Bathyarchaeales; family Bathycorpusculaceae; genus JADGNF01. Next base: position 5,482 of record DATJPJ010000007.1, on the reverse strand, counting down.
ACAAACTAAACCAAAAAAATCTAAAACTCCAATTAGGTGCCGAGCGTCTTTTCGTCAACTTGCACGGTTGTTGGCACAACGTCATCATTCTAAGCAGCCCTCACATTCTGCACTCTTGCTGTTAGCAAATCTTATAAATTGGTTAACTTAAAGAAGAAAAAGGAAGAGAAATGCTTGGCAAGTAGGACCGTCAGAGCCATTATTTACGTGATGTCTGCAGTCCTAGTTTTCTTTGGCATAGTCTTTATGATTTCCTATAACCTCGACATATTCAACTTCGTTATCGGACTTGTTTTCGTCACAGTCGCTGCCGCTATGCTTTTGGCAGTCAGGGAGAGAAAACCCGTGGAAATCAGACAAACCGTCACTGTAACGGGACCAGTGAAAGGAACCTACGTGAAGTGCCCCAACTGCGGCGCCAGCGTCGACCCGATGACAGCACGAGTCATCGAAGGCAAACCTTACTTGACTTGCGACCATTGCGGAACCAAATTCGAATTAACGGAGGAACCAACTTGGTGACGACGAGACACTCCGCAGTATACTTGGTCTTAGCAGTTCTCTGCATTTCGCTCGTATCGGGGTTTGCACCCACTGCACATGCTCAAATCGCATACAGCGTTAGCCAAGAGTGGCTAAAAGCTTGGCTTAACCCAGACGCCTCAGTAGACTTGCTGTACAACATATCGTTCATATACACTTCAGGTTCACCTCAAGGATTATTTGACCTCGGCATGCCAAACGCTAACTTCCAAATCCACTACGTTCAAGACCTGTCAGGATCCGCACTTCAATACCAAGACATTTCCGCAGGCAGTTACGCAGGCATCGAGATTACACTAAAACACCCAATCACCCTCAACCAGAACATAACTTTCATCGTTTCCGCCACGGTTCAAAGCTTGATTTACCCCGACAGCACCAACGCTGGAAACTACGGCTTACAACTATACACCGCTACCTTCCAAAGCGCTACCGGCACTGAGGATCTCCGCCTAGAAATTGAGCTTCCGCCAGGAGTCCCCCAAGACACAGTCAAGTCCCCATCAGGTTTGCAATTTGACAATGTGTTCACAGACGAGAATCGAACAGCAGTTTTTTGGGAGCGAACCAACTGGTTCCCAGGAGATTCATTCATGGCGGGCGTTTCCTTTCCACAGCAGTACCTGGAGATAACCCCGTTTCCTACCTCAAACATATCAACAGAGACTTTTCCACCTTACCCAACTCCCAATGAAGGAGGCGGAATACCAAGCAACCTCGCCTTCGTCGGAGTTTTCTTCATCTTCATAGTCGTCATCATAATAATCACGGCGATCAGAAGTATCGCCAAATCCGTTTACGAATCTCCAAGCTTATCAGTCGAAGCCATAGGCGCCAACCGAAGTCTAAGCGCAGTCGAAGCTGGCCTGGTATTAGGACTCAAACCAGTTCGCGTTATAACCATGATGCTTTATGGACTCCTGCTGAAAAAACAAGTGGCAGTAATCGAGTCCCAGCCCTTGCTTAAGCTGCAAAGAATTGAGACCCCGACACCACCAGCCACCGCACCCGCGGCTAATGGGACTTCAAACTCAACGTCAATTATTTTGAGGTACTACGAGATTGACTTCTTGAAAGCCATCAAACCCGACGGCACTCTAGACGAAGAGGCTCTCGCCCAAGATTATCGAGGACTAGTCAGTACAGTAAACCAGAAACTCAAAGGCTACTCCAGAGAAGACACAGAAAACTACTACCGCTCTATCGTCGCAACAGCTTGGAATCAAGTAACCAAAGCTGGAACGGCGGACCTTATGGGTGAAGCCCTGGACAAGAACTTGGAATGGTTACTTGCAGACGACAAGTTCGACGACACCATGAAAACAACTTTCACTCATGGCATAGTCATCGTACCAAGTCCTCTTTGGTGGTGGTACTGGGGCGGACCACAATACCCAACCGAACAGTCACCGTCCACAGCTCCCACGTCGAGCATATCTTCGAAACCCACGATGTCAACTGGACCAACAACCCGTCCGTATTCACCCACGACTCAGCCTCCCGTTAAGCCTGCACCCATGGCAGGTCAAGATTTCGCAAACAATATAGTGAAAGGTGTGCAGGGAGCATCAAATAACATTGTGCGCAATGTTCAAGACTTCGCAAACAAGTTGGCGCCTTTCCCGCCCCCACCAAACAGAGGCGAAAACTCAGTGTCTGGTCATCCTTCATGCGTATGCGCCTGTCACGCTTGTGCATGTGCCTGCGCGTGCGTAGGCTGCGCATGTGCTTGCGCTGGAGGAGGTGCACGTTGAAATGGGAATTTTGGACAAACTAAAGCCACGTGAAGCTTTGCATCATCTGCAGGTCGCGGAAGGAGATTTCCGTGGCATGCGACTGCATCTGAGAATAGAAAAAGATGGCTCAAGCGTGCTCATAATTAACGCTTCAAGAGTAGTTTTCCTCAACAAAACCGCCACCGATATAGTGCATGGCTTCATCCGTGGCGAAAACGAAGAGCAAACCGTAAAGACCTTACTGAAACGATACAAAGTAAAAAAAGAAACCGCGGGAAAGGATTATCGCGAGACCCTATTTGCAGTGAATTCTTTGGCAAAGGCACCCGATGTCTGTCCCGTGTCTTATCTCAATGTGAAGAAAATCGCGCCCTTCGAGAAAGAGTTGTCGGCACCTTATCGCATGGACATCGCATTAACATATCGATGCAACAACGAGTGCATTCATTGCTATGCAGGCGGGCCAAAGCGAACGCCTGAACTACTGACCAAAGACTGGACAACAGTAATCGACAAACTACACGCACTGGGCATACCGCAGGTTGTTTTTACCGGTGGCGAACCAACTCTAAGAGATGACTTAGCACAACTCATAGCGTACACTCAGAAAATTGGGCTCGTCAGCGGATTGGTAACAAATGGGCGAAAGCTCAAAGAAAAAGCATATTTGCAAATGCTCATCGACTCAGGACTCGATCACGTTCAAATCACCGTAGAATCTCATGACCCCAAAATCCACGACAAAATGACCAACACTGAAGGAAGCTGGGAAGACACCGTACAGGGCTTAAAGAACGCGCTCGCGTCGCCAACCTATACAGTCACGAACACTACTCTAAGTAAGCTGAACATTGACAGCATCGACGCGACTATCGAGTTCCTGCACGGGTTAGGCGTGAAACACTTCGCCTGTAACAGTCTCATCTACAGCGGCAAAGCCCCCGCCGTCGCCGAAACCTTCGCATTAGAGGAAGCTTCGCTAGAACCTATCTTAAACAACATCAAAGAAAAAACAGCTCGCCTAGGCATGGAGTTCACTTGGTACACACCAACAGAGTATTGCGAAATTAACCCGATACAACTAGATTTGGGCATCAAAAGCTGCAGTGCCTGCCGCATAAACATGGCTATCGAACCCGATGGCACCGTTATACCTTGCCAAAGCTACACCATAGCACCGCTTGGCAACATACTCAAAGACAACTGGAAGAAGATTTGGAACCACCCCATCTGTCTGAAAGTCCGCGAACGCAAATATGTACCCGAAAAATGCCACGAGTGCCCAAGCCTCAACATCTGCGGCGGAGGCTGCCCTCTAAAAATAGAAAATCAAACAAAATAGAGCGGACAAAGAGTTATCAGTCAAGTTTATTCCAATTTTAATCTGAAAAATTCCAACTGCAGGAAATGTTTTCGGTTTATTTTGAGAATTAGGCTACATGCACAAACTCTATATTATAATCAATTTATTAAAAATGGAGCATGAACGCTGAAGCCCATTCAGAACAAAACCCAAGAAAACATCTGCTCTTGCCAGCTTTGTTACTGGGCATTTTTCTTGTTTACACATTTACCGTTATTTTGAGCACAAACCTCGTCGACATCGCAACATCACTAAAAGTCTCGATAGGAACAGCAAGCCAATTCATCACAGTCGCCAAGATTCTGGGTCTCATCATCGGCATAGCAATGGGCTTCCTAACGATCAGATTCAAACACAAAACTCTATTTCTCATTGGCACCGCAATTTACGGCCTCGGAGCACTGGGATCATTCTTCGCCCCAGACTTCTTAACAATGCTAGCCTTCCAAGTCTTCTTCGGAATAGGCTCAGCTATGGTTAACATAACAGTTTTCGCTCTAATCGGAGAATTCGTACCACTACAAAAAAGAGGATGGGCTGTAGGGTTAACCTGGTCAATCTCATTCAGCGCTTACGTCTTTGTTTCGCCTTTGTCAAGCTTCGTTTCGGTTGCTGCGGGATGGCGCTATATGCTGCTTTGGTTCATTCTCCCATTTTCAATCATCTGCCTAGTCATCGGAGCACTTGTCATTCCTTCGAAAGAACAGCACAAAGAACAACCACAAACGAGACCTAATTACCTGCAAGCTTTCAAGCAGATTTTATCTAGCAGATCTGCCATGGCTTGCGTTGTCAGCACCGCACTTGCCGCCTTAGTTGCCACGATACCAACGTATGCCGTTTCCTTTTACAGATTATTTTTTAATACCGCCCCAAGCACGGCAGCCCTCTTCTCATCATTGGCAGCAGTAGGAGGCATTATTGGAGGAGCAGGCGCAGGGACATTAATTAATCGACGTGGCAGAAAATTTCTCACAGTAGTATCAGCTTTCATTTCAGGCATATTCGGCATCCTAATCACATTCGTCCCAAACGTATGGATTTCAGTAGCTTTTTGGGCACTTTGCGCGTCAATCTTAGGCATGACTTGGGCCGCTCTTTACAGTTTGGTCCTAGAACAAGTTCCTGACTTCAAAGGTTCAATGATGTCGGTAAACCACATATTTAGAAACATGGGCCTCATTTTAGGAGTCGCAATAGGCGGAGCAGTACTCAACTTGTTCTTCAACAACTTCCAAATTCTGATGACAATCTTCGGAGCCTCTGGAATAGCTTTGGGGCTCATCATTCTTCTATTTGCGACTGACCCTTACAAAACAAAGTAACCCAAAATTGTTGTTGCCTCTTCTATGGTAAGCAAAAACTTTCATAATTTACTCTTCTCATTAAAAATAAATTTGCGGGAACTGTTGAAAGACTTGCCTAACGCTTAATAAAAACCACCACAGAGAATTAACTAACGCTTGCCAAACGCACAAAGGAGTTTTAGAAGTTGACCACAGACAAATCAAAAGAAAAAGAGGCAACGACAGAAGTTAAAATAGAAGTCACCAAGAACGGACCTTACATCGTCTCAGGCAAAGTCCCAATATTCGAACAGATCATAATCGTAGACAAAGACGGAATTCCAATTGAATGGCGAAAAGGCAAAGTATACCCTCCACGAGAAAAATGCGGGCTATGCCGATGCGGACAGACAAAGAATAAACCATACTGCGACGGATCACACATAAAAGCCAGCTTTGACGGAACCGAGGAAGCAGATTTTGAGCCTTTCAACAAAAAAGCAAAAATTATTGAAGGACCCGAACTCAACCTCGCCGACGTTGAAGAACTGTGC
>DATJPJ010000006.1:0-13120 GCA_035506455.1 Candidatus Nanoarchaeia archaeon | reverse complement strand
TGTTCTGTGGTCATTTCTATTTCACCTTATGTGAAAAACGAATTCGAGAGCCAAGTCGATTAGTTTAATTCCGACGAACGGTACGATGACACCGCCTACTCCGTAAATTAAGGTGTTTTTGAGGAAAAGTGTCATAGTGCTAGTGGGTTTGAAGGCTATACCGCGCATCGCAAGAGGAATTAAGAGAGGTATTATTATCGCATTGAAGATTAAGGCTGAAAGCACAGCACTGTGAAGACCTAATCCCAGAATGTTTAAGCTGCTCAATTGAGGGATGGCGAGTGCAAAGATGACGGGCATAATTGCAAAATACTTAGAAATGTCATTGGCGATGCTAAAAGCAGTTACTGCTCCTCGGGTCATGAGCAGCTGTTTACCTAGCATGACAACATCAATGATCTTGGCGGGATTGGATTCCAAATCCACCATGTTTGCGGCTTCTTTTGCGGCTTCGGTGCCGGAATTCATCGCCAAGCCTACATCTGCCGCTGCTAACGCTGGTGCATCGTTTGTTCCGTCGCCTATCATCGCGACGATTCGACCTTCCGCCTGTTCTTTTTTCGCGATTTTGAATTTGTCTTCTGGTTTGGCCTGAGCGACGTATTCGGTAATTCCAACCTCTTCAGCAATACTTTTGGCCGTTAAAGGTTGGTCACCAGTGATCATTACTGGACGAATGCCCATGATTTTAAGGGCTTGTATTTTTTCTTTGATACCTTCTTTGAGTACGTCTTTTAGTCTGATGACACCGATGATAGAGTTGTTTCTCAAAATGGCGATGGGGGTTTGGCCTTCGGCGGAGATGCCTTCGACGATAAGGTCATAGTTGTGAGGTACGGAAGATGCCATTTTCTTGATGGATTCGGGAGCGCCTTTCATGATGACTATTTCAGGCTCAAGCATGGCCGCTTCAAATTCGTCTGCTGAAATTGAAGTTTTTCTTCTCACCCTTAAGCGCTCGCCTTTTGCTTTCCCTCCTTTTGGAAGAGTGGTTGCTGTGCGAGCTATTTTCACGCCGCTTGTTCTGGTGGTAGCTGAGAACGCGTACATTTCTGAAGTCGCAAGGGAGTTTAATTCATTTGGCACGAAGCCTTTTTCATGTGCAAGGGTAAGGATACTGCGGCCTTCAGGAGTGTCATCGTGCCATGAAGACAAGAACGAGGCTTCGCCGACATCTTCTTCGGTGTTTTCCCCGAATGGAACGAACTCTATGGCTTGCCGATTGCCCACGGTGATTGTGCCAGTTTTGTCTAACAGGACGACATCTGCGTCTCCTGCCGTTTCTATTGCTTTCCCTGATTTCGCGATTATTTTGCTCTTGTAAAGCCTAGTTATGCCCGAAAGACCGATGGCAGGCAATAATGCACCTATAGTCGTTGGGAGAAGGCAAACATATAGAGCAATTAACACAGACAAGTCAGCTTGTAGATTAAGAGTAACTGAAGTACCTAGTAACGCTGCGATAATTATGGTAAATATTGCTGTTAAACCAATTAGTACTATTGTTATTGCTGCCTCGTTAGGGGTCTTAGGCCTTTTGGATGACTCAACCATCTTTATCATTTGATCGATGAAAGTTTCTCCTGGGTTTGTCGTCACTTTCGCAGTCAAAGTGTCGCTTGCAAGACAGGAGCCTCCGATAAGCGAGTCACCTGGAGCTTTCCTCACCGGCGCGGATTCGCCCGTGACGAGTGACTCGTCAACCATGGCGATCCCTTCGAGTACGTCGGCGTCAAGAGGAACGACGTCACCTGCTTCTATGAAGATTAAATCATCTTTCCGCAGCTCAGTTGACTTCACATTAACAATTTTCCTTGTCCATCCTTCGGTAATTATTTTCTTGCTAGGCACTTCTGTTTCCAGTTTTCTGAGGCTGCCGGCAGTGGTTTTTGCTTGCTGTTCTGCAAGGGCATCCGAAAGAGTACTGAACCACACGGTTATGATTAAAATGATGGCGACCTCTATGTAGAATGTTTGTAGGCTGGGGCTCGCAACCGGCACGAATGCTTGTGGTATGATCGCCATGGCGGCGACGATGAAGAAGGTGATTTCAACTATGAGCATCACTGGATTTTTAATTAGAGATTTCGGATTGAGGCGAGCGATTGAATCAGCCAAGACTTTTCCAGAGAACGCAGTACGTAAGCCCCCTGGGGAAGATTCATTGATTTTGGTGGGTTCCATTGTTTTCTCAGTGGCCAAAGCCGTTCACCAACCCTTTGAAGAATGATGATATTGGTCCGATTGCAAGGAATGGGAAGAAACTCAAAACTACCAAAATAACTATGGCAGCCACTAAGACTATGGTGAATACTATATTGTCAGTTTTGAGACCTGATGTTGTATTGCCGCGTTTTCTGCCAATCATTGATCCCGAAAGCGCGAGCAAAATTGCTAAGGGAACAAACCTGCCGATTAAAATCACGATTGCTGTTGCAATGTTAAAGAACGGCGTGTTGCCTGAAGCTCCCAGGAAGTCTGAGCCATTGTTTGCGGCAGCGCTGGTGAATTCGTAAAGAATTTGCGTGTAGCCAACAGAGCTCCCGCCTATTCCTATTGCCGCTGCTGCGCCTGTGGCGTAAGAAAGCACCGTGGGTATAAGTATGATCATTGGATGGATGAGAAACGCAATCATGACAAGTTTAACGTCGTTGCCAGTGATTTTCATGTCTAAGTACTCGGGGGTTCTGCCTGACATGAGGCCGACTATGAAAACGGTCAAGATTACGAACATGACCATGTACATTAGACCTATGCCTTTCCCACCTGGAATCGCCTGCATGAACATGCCTAAAAAGCCTGAAAGAACTGTAAGCGGATGATTACCCAATAATGCGCTGTTTAGGGAACCCGTCGTAGCTGCGGTTGTAGTGACAGTGTAAAAACTTGACATAAAGCCACCAAACCGTGTTTCAATTCCTGAAGCGACCAAAGGAAGCGTTGGAACAAACGCAATGACCAAGTTAGCTCCGAAAAGTATGTATGCGCCCCAAAGAAGGGGTCTTGATTCGCTTTTTTTGCCTATCATCTCACCGAAGACGAAAATCAAAGCTGTCGGCAGCAAGAGCATGAAAGAAATTAGGAGTATGTTTGTGTAGGGTGAGGGGTTCATGAAAGGGTAGGCAGCGTTTGCGCCGTAGTAGCCTCCGCCGTTCGTGCCAATTTGCATAATCGAGTCAAGGGAGGCAACTGGTCCTACAAAGATTGTTTGGGCGGCACCCTCAATTGTTTTCAAAACGGTGTATCCGTTTAGAGTTTGGGGGACTCCTAAAGCGAGAAAAATTACTGCACCAAGGGTGCTTAGGGGTAGGAAAATTCTTGTAATGGATCTGGTGAAGTCGACGTAGAAGTTGCCCATGTCTTTGGAACCCGCGACTAAGCCGCGAATGAAGGCTATGCCCATGCAAAGTCCTGTGATGGCTGATGTGAACATCATCCATTGGAGAACTCCGATTTGGCTGAGGTAGGAGAATGATGTTTCGCCGCTGTAGTGTTGTAGGTCTGTGTTTGTCACGAAAGAGGCGACTTGCATGAAGGCAAGGTCTGGATGTAATCCTGCAAACCCCATTGGGTTAAGTGGGAGTTTATCTTGAAATACAAGTATTAGAAAACCTATAATCATCATTGCGATGTTTGCGAACAGGCCTGATAGGAAATATTGCTTCCAGCCCATTACTTGCAGCGTGTCCACGCCGGTTATTTTGTAGATAAAATTTTCTATTGGGTTTAGTATTTTGTCAAAACGGCTATGTTCGCGTTTGAAGACTCGAGTTATGTAGGGCGCTATTAGTTTTGCCGCTACTATGGTTATTCCAAGAATTAGGACAACAGACAGCGCTTGAATTGAATCGATCAACTATTCCGAAACCCCAAAGATCATTTGAGTGCACTATGGCTCCTTTCCGCTCCCAATTATTTTAGCGTAGAAACGTTAATTGGATTGCTCTTGCGTTTCGGGCCTTTGTGCGGCTCCAAAATAATTGTTGTAATCGTGCTTTTAATCCCTTTTATTTTCATGATCTTCTTCTGCAGAACATCGCGGAATTCTTCAAGGCAGGAAGCTGAAATCAAAGATACGATGTCGTATTCGCCTGCTACCTCGTAAATTTCTTCCGCATTTTCAATTTTGGATAGATTGCAGATTACATTGTCCTTTTCGGATTGATCGACGAAAATGTTCACCGAGGCTAGGAAACGACTCATATTAATTCCAGCCATTCCTTTTCGTGAACTTTGAGGTTTGCAATGATTGGTTCTCCATTCGATTACTCCGCTATTCATGTTTACCCAATTATATAAGTGTACTTGTGATTTGTGCATAATTTGTAATAAAACTCATTCTAATATACAGCAAAATGTATAATTAATGAAAACATGACTTAAGGCAACTTGTTTTTGCAAACAGATGAACAAATGTCCAATATGAAGAAACTGCAAAGAAACGTAGTGACTAGACAAACTTAGAATTTGTTTGTACTAAAAAAGAAAGGGAAGGACGTTTAGTTCGTCCTTAGGCCTCAAACTTAATGCTATATTTCTTGCTTTTGTCTTCAGCTTTTTCTTTTCCGCCTGGGAAGGGAAAAATTCCGGATTCTGTGCTTCTTGAGTTTGCAAAGTAGTAGGCTAGACCTATAACAATCCATATGGCACTTGCTGCTATGGCGATGAAAGCTGCTTGTTGAGTGGCTCCTCCGCCGACGACACCTAGCCATATGACGACAATGAGCATGATTACGTTAGCTGCGAAGCCTGCAAGTGGAATTATGTACTTGGTCAGTATTGATCGACGTTCTCTTGAAAGAGCAAGCACTGCTACGAGACAGGTGATGCCGTAAACTATGAATGTTCCAAAGTTTGACAGCAGTATGACTGTAGTGAGGTTTGTTAAGTTCAGTACACCGAAAGCACCAATTAAAGCTGAAACTAAAGTAAGTACCCATACGCCGATAGCTGGAGTGCCGTATCTTGTGTTCAGCTTGCCTAATGGTTGCGGAACTTCTGTATCTCGGCTGATGGCATAGGTTACTCTTACTCCTGTGTTGAGGCATGCGAGAGTTGTTCCTAATATTGCGGCAGCGACTGCGGCAGCAACGATTAGCATTAGAGGTAGGCCTCCTCCCCCGAACAGAGCATTAGTTGAGATGCGAACAATGTCACCTAACGGTGCGGCTGATGCTGTGGCAGTGGCGAAGGTATAGTTAGAGTTTATCCATGCTTGTAAACCGAAGAAGCCTAGCAAGTAGGCAAACCCTCCTTGAATTGCAAGTGATAGTATGATTGCTTTGGGGATGTCTTTTGGGTTTTTCGCTTCGGAGGATAACGCGGTAACGGATTCAAAACCCACGAGCACTAGAATGGCGAGGCTTGCTTGGAAGAGCACGTGACTAATGTTGTTTGGTACCAGTACTTGGGCGGCGTTTGCGAAGTAAAATGTTACGTGGTTAGGGTTTATGTAGCGATAAGCTAATGCAAGTCCAGTTACGCCTACAAGCATGACGAGCTGAACAATGTTGATTATGAGGTTCGTGTTGGTTGAGCCTTGAATACCCCTGTATGCAATGAAACCTACGATAACTGAGAACAGCACCACTATGGCGATTTGCCCTAGAGGAGATATGGCAATTCCTACGGCTTGTAAAATGTACGTGATGAAGACGCCCATAAAGGCAACCATTACACCTGGATACACCCAGTAGTAAAGGTGAGATAGCCAACCTACCAAAAATTTAACGTCTCGTGCTTTTTTGTTGCTGCTGCCTCTGTCAAGGAGGGCGCGTTGAGCGAAGTAGTAAGAGCTACCTGTGCCTGCATCAGGATATCGTCTTGATAGCCATGCGTATGATGCCGCAGTTAGAAAAGAAAGGATTAAGGCTACGAATAGGCCGAACCATATATCTGGGGCTGTTGAAATTCCAGAAGGATCTACCTGTGCCGCTTGAGCTTGATAGTTTAACCACAGAAATGCGCCGGGTGCAATTAGAGCCATTGCGTTTATGGTTAGTCCAGCGAGACTCAGGGTCTTCTTCAATTGGGGACTACTTTGAGGAGCTGGGCTATCCACCTGCTTCAGCTCCCAAGATTCGTTTCTGGTATGTACTGTATGGTGCCCCATTTGCTCCTCGAGTGACCCATTCAGTAATGTTTTTGTCCGTTTCGTGGACTATTGGAGTTTGTTCTGTGTTCTTCATAACGCTCACTATCTTAGGTTTTAGAAAATATACTGTGTCCAGTAAAATATAAATATAGTTAATATTTGTGCATAATTTTTATGAATAATTGGAAATATATACAAGAACATAATGGATAATCATGTACACACGTTTTGAGCGAACTAAACAAAAATGCGATACGTCAGAAAACTTGCACTTATTTAGCAAGTGCCGCCGGCTTGTGTCCCTGCTTTTTGAAGGTTTACTTGGAGATCTTCCTTAACCACGTCTAGAACTACACTAGTCACTGTTCTCTTTACATGTGGAATAGTCATAAGATTTTTGATAAAAGAGTTTAGACAAGACCTGTCTTTGAATTTTGCAATTACCGCGGCGTCATAGTCGCCTGTAATGTCATAGACTGCGACGACGTTGGCTGACTTAGAAACCTCATCCTCCACATCTAAAAGATGACCTCCTTCCACCTGAATCATGATGAGGGTTGTGAGGCTATAGCCGACTCTATTAGAATCCAAAAGTATTGTGTAACCCTTCAGAACGCCTTTTTTCTCCAAGCTCTTGATGTGATTAAATGCTGTGCCCACGGAGATACTGAGTTTGCCTGCAATTTTGTTGAAACTGAGCCTGGAATCTTTCTGTAGTAAGCCTAGAATTTGCAAATCTAGCGCATCGAGATCTTCTGGGGGGGTCAGTTCAAAATCGGGCTGTTTTAGACGGCTATCTATTCGAGAATTCATAGAGACATCTGACGAATGTTGAGATGTTTAAACTGAATATAAACATTTCCAGTAAATGGGAGAGTATTTGCGCACAAATTTACAGCGTCTCTGCGGTTGTCTTTACACGCGTCTAAAAACCTTCAGCGTTAATGCAGGTTCTGATTTCCTTGAAAACAGCCAATCACGGTTTTGATATAGGTATATATTCAATAAGGCACTATGCAGAGGATATGCGCTTCGGGAAGGGTATTAGTAAGCTTCAGGCAATCCTAATTATTGACATAATCATCGTTGCTTCTGCAGCCGGGGCTTTTGTTTATGTTCAAGCCTTGCCAGGTTCTAACCTGACGGCTGAGCAGACCCAGATTATTGGTTTGCAAGTTACCCCCTCTATCGTGTTGATCGGCGAAGAGGTAATGGCATCAGTTAATGTGACCAACATATCAGGGGAAAAAGGAACCTTCGTAGCGAATATGTCGCTCGATGGTACGCAAAATCAAGCCCAAACGCTAAGTCTAGCTGCCGGAGAAACTAAAACAGTCAATTTTACGATCTCAGGCGCTGCAGAAGGTACGCACACTGTTAAAATTGGCAACTTAGAAGGAAGTTTCACTGTATCAAGTCCTTACACAATATCTGATTTAGCCATTAATCGTACTCAAGCCAAAGTCGGTGAAGCCATTGGAATTTCAGTTACAATCACAAACAAGGCATCCAGCAGCACAGACTACTCTCTCACTCTTTCCTTGAACGATTCCGACATCAACACAATAAGTGGGCAAGTTGATGGCTCTGCAAGTAAGAGTGTTTTATTTGAAGTTGTTGAACAAAAAGAAGGAACTTACCAAGTTAAAGTCGGAGGTTTAAACGGAACGTTTAGCATTACTTCAGCCGCTCCTCCCCCGAAGCCTGCTGAATTTGAAGTTGCAAACTTGACCGTTGACCCCGAAATTACCCAACCCGGAGTTTCGGTTAACGTGACGGCGAAAGTGACAAACGTGGGGGAGCTTAGTGGCAGCACATCCATCCAGTGTATCGTTAATGGTGAAGTGTCAAGTGCGCAAACTGTGCAATTGTCAGGTAGCGAAACAACGTCCGTAGTTTTTATCGTCACCGAGGGCGTGAAGGGCAACTATACAATTTCAGTGGGCAACTTAACCGCGACGCTAAGTGTGCAAGATCCTTCAACGATAAGAATTACTGGAATGTTTGTTAAGCCGTATGAGGTTCAAGCCGGTCAACCTGTTACCATCATAGTTTCAGGATCGAATCCAGGTTCAAGCGAAAGCAGTCTTCCGCTGAAGGTTAAAGTAGATGGTATTCTAGTGCAAACCCAAACGCTTACGATAGCGCCTGGATCCAGCGGAAGTCTAACTATTACGTTGACTGCTGAACCCCTGCAGGGAGGAGACAGCCAAATCCACGTCATCGATGTAAGCGGTACACAAGGAGGCTATCTTGTAGTCAAGGATGGTTATCACACGCTAAATGTTGCAATCTCACCACAAGGAGACGCGGACTTTAACGTGACTTACCCAGATGGTCATACTGAGAAACATACGACGTTCTGGTCTGCTCTCTTGCCCGAAGGCGTATACACGGTGGCAATGCCTCAGACTGATCCAACTGGCCGCGTTACGTTCCAAAACTGGGAAGACGGAACTACCAGTTTGGCTAAAACTATTGACTTGACGACTGCAACTAGTCTAACTGCCGACTATACTGGTGGTTCTTCATGTCCTGTGTTATACATGTGGAATGGCACAGAGAACACTTACGTTTCAGACATATCAAATCATGGTTGGCTGGGTTACATAAACGCTCTAAACAGTGACGGATCCTTGACTTATTACAGGAATAACCCCTGGGATTATGTCCCACTAAATGGAAGTCAACTGCAGGCGACTAATGGGGCCTTCAACTTGACAATTATGCAAAAGTATAATGAAATCTTTTACCTCGACCAAGCTTACATGGTTGCAGTAGATCACCCCGCCGGCACAAGCGTTTACTCAACAATGGTTGAGCAGTATCTCGACCCTAACTATATGGGAAATATTTACACTATCAACAATACTAGCCTGAAGACTCCGGTTTCTGCTGTTAATGAAAAGGGTGAAAATGTTTTGCCGCAAATTTCCAAGATGGACAGCATCTTTACATCTGGAAGCAGTGGATGCACTAGCCCAGCGTGGAATGATATAAGTTGGAATCGTATAACGCTAAATCTTGGCGACCTGAGCGGGGCGAAGCAAGTCAAGCTTGTGGTGCGGGCCATTGTTGACTGGGGCAACCCGGACGATTATACTAATTGGCTCAACAATTTCTTTGCTCAGCCCGTGCCTGACGGAACTCAGGTGACGCCACCTCCCTATATGGAAGTTAAAGATGCTCATGGAAATTGGATGCGAGTTCCTGATGGCCGAGAATTTCCGTTGCCATCGGATGGTGCAGCCCGAACGTACGTAATTGATTTGACTGGGTTGTTCCCGACTAACGATTATTCGCTTAGGATTAGCAATTTTTGGAATGTCACATTTGACTACATTGGAGTAGACACATCCAGTCAGCAGAACATTACTGTGCAGAAGATCAACCCTCAAGCCTACCTTTACCAGGCGTTTTCGGCTGGAAACGCCTCTGCCACGGGCGATTTCACTAAATACGGAAACGTGACCCAACTTGTTTTGGGCGAAGATGACATGTTCGTCATTGGTAGACAAGGTGATGCTGTATCTCTCCAATTTCCAACGAGCAACTTGACCGCTGTCCCGCAGGGTATGGTTAGAGACTATTTCTTGTACGAGGCTAGCTGGTTCAAAGATGAAAACGGAAATTGGGGTTTCGGGTTTGGTTTTACCGTCGACCCTTTGCCATTCCAAAACATGAGTGGTTTCCCCTATCCGCCTAGCGAAGGTTATCCTAACGACACTGCTCATCAAAATTATCTTCAGCAGTGGAACACTCGTGTTGTTCAAACCGTTGACTCGCAGAATGCGCAGACAAATGGCTTCAGTGGCGTGAGCAACTTCGCCGTAGTTGTTATGCCGATTATTGCGCTTGGCAACGTTGCAACATTAGCAGGATTCGGCTGGGTCGCTGCGCGCTCTGTTAGACAGAAAAGGCTGAAAAGATAGATGTCGCTCCTGCCTGACATCGCTAACCCTTACGTGGCTGCGTTGGCAGGAGGTTTCTTGTACGGTCTTGTTTTTTGCACTTCGACTTGTCTGCCTTTTATTGCGGGTTACATAGCTGGCATAAATGCGGGGTTTCGCAAGGGGGTTGGTGTTACTCTAATATTTAATGGTGGACGGATAACCGCTTATGCAATAGTCGGGGCGGTTGTCGGGGTTTTTAAGCTTATTATGGACAATGCGTTTCGCTCCGCCTTCCAGCTGTATTCTTCTTTTGCATTTAGTGTGATAACGATTGGAATCGGTGCGACAATACTTATTCAGAATAAGCCGCTTGTTTGCGATTGCCCTGCTGTTAAACCTGAAAAGAAGGTTTTTTGGGGGTTTACATCCAGGTTTGATGTTCGCGCGTACACGTTGGGGCTTTCTAGGGGTTTGTTGCTGTGCACGCCACTTCTTGCTCTTTTGGCGTATTCGTTGACGTTTGCGGCGCCGTTTGACAGCTTCGCGATGGCTGTGCTTTTTGGAGTTGGAACTGCGCTGTCTCCCATGCTTCTCTTGGGAGGTGCGACTGGTTGGCTTCTTAACAAAGCACCGTTATTCAGGAAGTGGATAAGTCGATTGGGTGCTGTGGTGCTCATTGTGTTGGGTTTGGTTACGCTTTTGAGCACGATAAATATTTAACTTTCATCGTTCATAGGGCTGGGAAGAATGTACGAAGCGTTAGCTGAAACCATACTTGCTGTAATTATGGGTGGTGGGTTAGCGCTTGCAGGAATTTTGATTGTTCTCATTTGGAAGACAGATCGAACTCGGAAAGTTAGCTACCTTAGGCTTGTTATTCAAATTGCAACGGTGGTTGGCGTGTTCTTTTCTTTTACACAGGCGCTTTGGCTGTCCGTGTTCTTGTTGGTAATTTTGGTTGCGACGCTTTTCACGGGGAGGTTTTTCTGTGGTTGGATGTGTCCTTTTGGTTTTTACATGGATTTGGTAGCTTTGTTGAGAAAATCGTTCAAAGTTCGCTACTTGACGCTTCCGGATAATGTGAACAGAGCTCTTCATAGGCTCAGGTACGTTATTGCAGCGGTTATTCTTGTTTCGCCGCTTTTTTTGGGTGCGTTAGCGTTTAACTTTCAGTCTCAGGCAAGTCTGCTTTACTTAATTGGTCCTGATAGGTCGCTTGGCTTAATGTTGAGCCCACTGGAACCGCTGATTGTTCCGCTGAAGGGTTCCGTGGCGACTTTGAGTTTTGTTAGTTGGAGCATCAGCTATCCTTATGCTAGAGACCTCATGTTTTACATCAAAATTCCTCTCGTCACATCGTTTTTGGTTTATTTCTTTGTAGCAGCAACTCTTGTGGGCACTTTTCTTTTCAGGCGTTTCTGGTGCAGGTTTTGCCCAACAGGAATTTCCATAGCGGCTGCGAACCGCTTCGAAATGTTCAAGTGGATGCCTTTACTGCACATTAGTAAAACGGAAGAGAAGTGCACGAAGTGTGGAATCTGCAAACGTGTCTGCCCTGTGCAAGTAACCGACGTTTACGAGCAGAAAGGCGGAGAAATAACAACGTCCGTTTGCCTTAACTGTACTCGATGCATCGAAATGTGCCCCTACGAAGGATGCCTCAAACTGACCTTGGCAGGAAAAACTCTGTTTGAGTCCCGCAACTGGTTGGAACCATCAAGAATTGAATGAGGAGAACAATGTGAAAAGCAAGACTGCAGAAAAAAAGTACCTCCCGGATATGCCCCAAAAAGAAATTGAGGAAATGAACGCCACTGTTAAGTCGGCTTCCGCAAAGATCATTGCGGATAATATCGCCAAGATGAGGAAAACTGACCCCAACCGACCGGCGGGTATGCAGTATTTTGACGACGTGTCAGACTTCTTTGGTACTAGGCAAAAAGAGATTCAGTCAGCGAAAGCTCAAGGCAAAAAAGTCATCGGGTACCTGTGTGTTTTTGCGCCTGTAGAGTTGATTTTGGCTGCTGACGCCATCCCTGTCCGGGTCAACTCAGGTTGGTATGATACTTCGAAGTTTGGCGACAGGATCGTCCCGGTGGAAGTCTGTCCTGTTATTCGTTCTACGATAGGTGCAAAAATGATTGACCTCTCGCCGTATTTGGAGCTTAGTGATGCTGTCATAAGCACTCTTACGTGTGATGGCATGACGAAGTTTAGCGAAATACTTAGCGATGTTAAAACTGTCTGGACGATGACGCCGCCTAGAGTTAAGGATTCCGAGCAGTCGCTGCATTTATGGAAAGAAGAGATCAAAGCGGTTAAGGGTCAAATTGAGAAGTTGACAGGAAACAAAATTACTCCTAAAAAGCTTAAGGAAGCTATTCAGACCATGCAGAAAGCAACTAGGGCTTTTAGGCGGTTGCAGGATTTGCGCAAGGGCAACCCGGTTTTGATGGGCAGGGATGCTATGTTGGTTAACCAAGTGAGTATGTGGGATGATATTAAGCGTTGGACGGAGAAAACTGAGGCTCTTTGTGATGAGTTGGATAAACGTGCTGCGCAGAAAGCTTGGGCGTGTCCGCCTGATACTCCGCGGGTAATTGTTACTGGGACTCCGATGTTTTGGCCTGATAACTGGAAATTGCCCACGCTTGTTGAAGAGGCGACGCCGCGAGGTTTGCTTGTGGGAGATGAGTTGTGTAGCAGCGATCGGGTGCTTTATGATCCTGTGGGTGTGGATGAGTGGACGATGGATGATATGCTTAATGGCATTGCGGAGCGGTATCTCATGGCGTCTACGTGTCCTTGTTTTACTTCTAAGGATGGCAATGAGGATCGGGTGAATTGGCTCATAAACAAGGTTAATGAAACCAAGGCAAATGGCGTCATATACTATGTGGTTCGAGGCTGCATCTTGTATGCTATGGAATATGCTCGTGTTAAGCGTGCCTTGGACAAGTTGAACATACCTGTTTACTACTTGGACACTGAGTATACGAGGGAAGATGTGGGGCAGATGAAGACGCGTGTCGAAGCTTTCCTTGAAATGCTTTCGGCTAGAGTAGACTTCTGAGGTGAGTAGCGTGATTGTTGCAGGCATCGATATGGGAATCCAGACAGTGAAAGTTCTTGT
>DATJPJ010000005.1:0-5834 GCA_035506455.1 Candidatus Nanoarchaeia archaeon | reverse complement strand
TAGTTGACTGTTATTCGTGGAAACTTGATAAACCATCGGATAGCAAATATGTCGTGACCAACCCCTCTAATTTGCCTGGCGTGATGAAAGTAATCGAAGAAGCAAGAGATTCTCTTGAAAACTTCAGGCTGGTTTTTGACTCTATTACAGGGCTAACTTCAATTGGCGATCACAGGCTGTCCGAAGTTGTTCGATTTCTTCAGGTGTTGGTTGCCAAGATTCGAGCCTCTAAAGGTAAGGCTGTTTTTGTTGTTGCTCCTGAAGCACATGATCCACAGGATGTTAATCAGTTTCGAGAACAATTTGACGGTCTACTCGAGATGAGAGAAGACGAATCTGGGGAGCAAATCAAGAGACTTTTTAGAGTTTTTTCGCTAAAGGGCGTTCAGCACAAAACTTCCTGGGCGCTCTTTGAAATAACTAATAAAGGGATTGTTTTAAAGAGGGAGGATCAGTTGAGGTGCGAAATGTGCTCGGCGCTAATTGAGTGGGAACCAATCGTGGAGTTTGTGGCTGGCAAGCAGCACGTATTTGACAAGCCAGAATGCGCAAGCACCTTCAAAAAACTGAAGGATGTTTATGGCGAGAACTTTGAATAACCAAAATTGTTTAGATTAAAATCGCCTTAGCCCAAAGTTCTTCGATCGGCTCCTTTACAGGTTTTTTCATATACAAAAAACTTAAAAAGAAAACGAATGTAATTGGATAATGTCCATTTAAAATGTGGTGAAAAAAATGACCGAAGAAGGATATCCTTTAGACGCCGTAATTCTCGTCACAGCAAAACTGGGAGAACTTTGGAAAGTAGCGGAAGAAGCTTCGAAGATCGAAGGCGTAAAATTCGCTAAGGCTGTTGCTGGCCGATTCGACGTTGTAATTCATGCTCAAACCACTAATTTGTCCTGGGTTATAGCTAGAATACACAGCATTAAAGGCGTTGCGAACACTGAAACTCTGATTACTCTTGAATGTCGTTTTTGAATAAGTAAGCATTGCAACTCCAAAATACCTCTTTTTTCATTGTCAAAAAATCGCGCTAACGTTATTGGATTGCTACATCCCATTCTTCACGTCTGCAGTCGGACATGGCCCACACATGGGTGGTAGTCTTATTCTCCAAGGCTAATGTGCAATATCGGCATGCTTCTGAACTTCTGTCGATACTTGAAAGGATTTTCCAACCCGTCATATTGGGATCGTATATGTCTGCGTAACCAGTGTTTGGAATATTGGTACCGAATGCTTTGTTGAAAAAACGCCAATAGGGAGGTCTGGAACATCGGTAAATTTTTCCATGCACTAGAATCGGGCAATAAACCCATTTCTGACAACGATGAAAATTCTTTTCTTTGTCAGAATTTCCTTTGCTGTTGGTAGTTATAAGGAAACTGGAGTTTTTCACAACACTCATCGTTGTTCTTTCCTTTTTGGCCAATTTCATTAAATCAGATTCCTTTTCATGAAAAGGAGGGTAAAGGGTTACCGCGATTGAAATAGAATTAAGACGACACGACTCCCAAAACGTCTCGGGCATTTTGGGCAAGAGGATTCCGTTTGTAGTCATATAAATTTTGGTTTTTGGAAAACAAGCTCTCGTCACCTCAAAAAAGGTCGTTACCTTTGGGTGCAGAAGCGGTTCTCCGCCAAGAAGACGTATTTCTCTGATATCGGGAATCAATTGTTTTAAACGCGTAATGTCACGCTCGTGCTGCTCGACATCGGCGAAGAATTCTTCAGCTAGCGGCGAGCAATGACTGCATCCTCTACAGTTCAGATTACAGTGATCTACCAAATGTATTTCAAGATAAGAAAGCACAGGTTTTAGCTGAAGTAATCTACGTGCTGTCCGATAATAAGATCTTTGAAAGCGATCGGTAATAAATCGATAATGGGCTTTGCCAAATGCTTCAGGCACAGGTTTTTCAACCTTGAATAGAATAAATGGAAATTCGAATATTAGTTTTCTGAATTAATGAAATAAATTTGAAAGACACTTTTCTTAGTCTCTACTTAGTTTTACAAGTTTATCCTAAGATCTAAGTTTTAGCGGTGCCCTCAATCTATGCAAAGATGTGTTTCTTGCAGCAGTTTAATATCTCCTGCGCAAATACTCTGTTGGGGAGAATTACTACGCGAAAAACCGAGTTGATCTCAATAATTAGCCCAGTTCTATTTGTCCTGTTTTGTAGTGCGTCACTCACTTCAACTGTTAGCGCCAACAGCAGCACGGATGATTGGCCAATGTTTCACCATGATTTAATCCACACTGGCCTTTGCGTCAACATATCCACAGCAACATCCCCCACTTTACTGTGGAACTTTACGACTAACAGCGTAGTTTGGGCTTCTCCTGCAATCGTCAACGGGCACCTTTACATAGGTTCTGATGGCGGAATAGCTTATTGCCTTAATGCTTCAGATGGAACCAAGATATGGAACTACACACTTGCCTCGACAGGTCGAGGTGGTTCACCGATTGGTTCTTCAATGGCAGTTGCCGACGGTTATCTTTACTTTGGAGGTTACGACCACAATATTTATTGTCTGAACGCTTCCACAGGCGACAAAGTGTGGAACTACTCGACTGGAAACACGGTGGAGTCTTGCCCCTCAATTGCCAACGGATATCTATACGTAGGTTCCTGGGATGGAAACGTCTACTGCCTTGACGCGTTAACAGGCAACAAAATATGGAACTACACCGCGGGAGGTCTTCTGGAGTCATCTCCTGCAGTCGATAGTGGCTACGTCTATATCGGATCAACTAACGGCGTTGTCTATTGCATTAACGCTGTATCAGGCGAGAACATATGGAACTACACAACCCAGAAAACAGTTCAGTCTTCGCCTGCAGTAGTTGATGGTCGCGTTTACATCGGATCAGAAGACAACAATGTTTACTGCCTTAACGCATCAGACGGAACCAAGATATGGAATTACACAACCCTCGGCTGGGTGGACTCCTCCCCTGCAGTTGCCAACGGATATGTTTACGTTGGATCTTGGGCCATAGACGCGAACCTAAACGCCATCGCTTCAGACGTTTATTGTCTTGACAGATTAACAGGCACAAAAATTTGGAATTACACAGCCCAAAGCGGCGTGAACTCATCCCCTGCAGTCGCGGGTGGTTTAGTGTACGTAGGTGGTTGGGATGATAACGTGTATTGCCTTAATGCCTCAACCGGCACCCAGATATGGACCTACGCAACCGGTAACCATGTTAATTCCTCACCTGCTGTCGCAGGCGGCATTGTCTATGTAGGGTCTTGGGACCATAGCATCTACGCTTTCGGGGCTCTTTCCCCTAGCGCTACTCCTTCGCCGTCGCCCTCGCCTTCTCCAACTCCAAATCTCTCAACTTCACAGCAGGCAACACCCTCACCGTCCACTCAGCAATCAGGATCTTTTCTAGCAGAAATTATCTACGCAGTAATAGGCATAATTATTATCATCATTATAGTCGCAGTTGCGATTGTGCTTAGAAGAAAGAAACGCTAAGAAAACATTATAGCAAGTGTTCAGCTACCCACAGGGATTAACAAAACAGCTATTTATCGCAATCAAAACAAATGTCTTTCTCTCTATTTGTCCAATATTTTTTGCCACACGCTCTGCATTTGGTCTCGCGAACCATGCCTTTGTCTTGCTCCCTCGCTTGACCCAATGAAGTATTGCTTGATGGGAAAACTATTGCTTTCTTGTGGCAAAGTGGGGCACAAGCCGAACAATGAAACGTCTTGATACCGGCGCCACACTTAGCTGGGTAAGCAACTACAGCTTTTTCATTTACGAGTTCGAAAACTCCGTTTGAACAGAATTCTACGCAGCGTGGCTTTCCGGTTTTGGCACAACCGTCGCACTTATCAGAGTAAATTGTTGGAAACCAAGGTCCATTGTAACCCATGAAAGTCACTTCTGTTTTCTCTTTAATTCCTTATCAGAATGCCGCATATGGTTCTGGGATTCAGTATACACTTTGACGTTCTTTAGTTTGTCGATTAGTTTTTGCGTCTTGACTTCCTATGGATGCGTGATAGCGCATTAGATTATCTTGGTTGCGTTGGATAAGGGCGTGGAAGGTAGGTACTGAGGGGTCGTGTGTTTACAGTGACGGTTGATTAGTGGTTCACCGTTTTGTTGTTCGCCACGTTAAGCCACTGTAGAGTGTAAGCGCCAAAAGAATCACAAAAACCACCGCTTTAACAATAGTAAAATTTTGAAGCACAGAAAATAATGCGAATACTGCCGGAAACGCACCGACTAACAAAGAGAAGAATATTGCGGTGGGTAAATGATAGCTGTATTTGTAGTCTTTAAAAATGCGTTTCCCAAAGTACAATGCAGCCAATCGTCCCATGCCATGGGTACATTTAATGCAATTGTAACATGGACGCAGGCAACCAAGAAAGTGCAGTACGCCATAAACTGCAATCAGCACTACAAAAAGAAACACAACACCAATCGTTATGTCAAATAGTAGAAAAGCAACTGCGTCAAGAACAATCCAAACTGCGAGGGCGATGTTGCCGAGCAAAACTAATTTTTTGGGGAAAAAAATTGGTCGACCCGTAGTCGTATCTGTCATGCAAGCCTATTGTGGCAGATGGCATATAAGGATTATAACATAAGCGTAATTAGTTGCCGATCAAGTGCTTTTTGATTCCCATTTTGTGAAGTAAATTTTGCTGTCTTCTCTAAAAGCTCGGAGTAGTTCGCAATGTCTAAAAAAGGCAAACTCTTGCTCTAACTGTTCTGGTTTGATGCTCAGGGTTTTGGCCAAGTCGTCTTTAGTGATTTTGCCGTATTTCTCAACAGTATTATAGATTTTTTGCTGTAACTCAGTTAACCCGGAATTGCCTGATTGACCTAATTGTTTTCGCACAGACAAAGCTGATGAAACAGCCATGGGGTCGCATGCTTTTGGAGGGTTGGTCTCGTACATGTAGCAGTCTTCGCACAAAACTTTGCCGTTAAGATCGTAGGCTTCTCCTTCTTTGAGGGACAACTTACAATGTCGGCATTCCATCTTTTTTCACTTGTAGCTTATTTGATTACTGGTTATTTTTCTTGCTTTGCCTCACATCTTATTCGTTATGGTTTTCGCATGCACTATTTGGGCATTATTGATGGTCAGCCAATTTGCATATTAACTCATAATGTTTTGGTCCGGCATCCATCTGTTTTAGGACTGTAAACCCGCTCTCTGACAGAAGACCCGCGGCTTCTTCTTCCGAGAGGCGAATTTTCAATGGTGGTCCCCGCTCCGTTTGGACTTTTTTCCAATCAACGTCAACCACCCGTGCCGTCGGTTTGCATATTCGCTTAACCTCCTGGAGAAAAGCCTTCTTGTTTTCGACTTCATGAAAAACGTTTGCAAAAAAAGCCACATCAACCGAATTCTCTAGAAGACCAGTATCACAGACATCGCTCCTAATTATCTTGATAATACTGCTGTTCACTTCTGATTTGGCAATGTTGTCTCGCAAGTGCTCCAACATTGTCGGATCGCTGTCAACCGCATAAACAGTTCCATTTTCGCCAGTTACCTGAGCCATCGGAATCGTAAAGAAACCAGGTCCTGCGCCGAGATCTACGAGCGTCATACCTTTCTTGATTCCTATATTTCCCAACACCGTTTCCGGATTGTGCCATTCTTTCCTCGCTTCAGACATCATAAACCTGGCGCGGTCTTCGTGATTCTCCATATTTTCTTCCTCGCTTGCTGATTGCAAAACTAATCAAGTATTTATGTTCTGTTGCGCGGAACTGTAATTGGAATAGACTTTGTAATAGAAAAATAATGGCAAAAAAGAAAAAGAAAACAGGTAACG
>DATJPJ010000004.1:0-4585 GCA_035506455.1 Candidatus Nanoarchaeia archaeon | reverse complement strand
CGTGGTGGTTAGTCAGTTGAGTAGCAGGCAGAGAGAGAGAGAAGATTGTGGGACAATGGTGAAACTAGGTGTTTGGGGTCTGTAGTGGGTTGGTTTTTGTTAAAGCAGTCTGCCCCCGATTGTCCACCATTGACCCAACTGGGTCAATGCGGGCAAGGCATGATTGGTTGGGTTTTGGTAGGTTTTTGGGTGTGCGTAATTGTTTTTCGTCAATGTGGGCTATTGAAGAAAACATGTTTCGGTCTGAGGCATTTACTTTGATTGGAACAGGATGCAAAAGTTTGCGCGAGCCCCTATGCAATATTTGTTTTTGGCGAAGTTTGGGATAAACCGGGTTTTGTGAATGGAAAATTTTAAAAGCGTATCTTGGTTAGTGAGCTAAGCAAATTTCTTGCGGATGATCGGAAATGAAGAAAGTGTTGAGTGTGGTCTTGATTGGGCTTTTGTGTTTGTCGATCTTTTCAGTCTTCGCTTTGAACGTGAAGGCTCAGTCTGCGGTGGATTGGTGGCCTACGTTTCTTCATGATTCAGCTCACACGAGTTCTTCTACGTCGATAGGTCCTGTTACAAACCAGCTTTTATGGAGCTATCCAACTGGCGACTCTATTGTTTTTTCATCTCCGGCTGTCTTGAATGGTGAGGTCTATGTGGGTTCAAGTGACCACTATGTTTATGCTTTAAACGCTGCTACGGGTGCTTATCTTTGGAGTTATAAGACTGGAGACATCGTGACGACTTCGCCCACGGTTGTTGACGGTGTGGTTTACGTCGGCTCGTACGATCATAAAGTCTACGCTTTGAATGCCACTAGTGGGGCTAAGATTTGGAGTTATGGAACCGGCGATAAAGTTGAGTCTTCGCCCACAGTTGTTGACGGCGTGGTTTACGTCGGTTCTGATGATCATAAGGTTTACGCTTTGAGTGCATCGTCAGGGAGTAAGTTGTGGAGTTACACGACTGGTGATGCTGTAGTTTCTTCTCCAGCTGTTGTTGATGGTGTGGTTTACGTTGGTTCATTCGATGACAACTTTTACGCTTTAAACGCGGCAACTGGTACCAAAATGTGGAGTTTTGGAACCGGGAACGAAGTTGAGTCATCTCCCGCAGTTGCTAATAATGTGGTTTATTTTGGTTCGGATGACGATAACGTGTATGCTGTTGACAGTGTGACGGGTAGCAAAATTTGGAGCTTCGGCACTGGAAACACTGTGGATTCATCGCCTTCAGTTTCCAATGGCGTAGTTTACATTGGTTCAGAAGACAACAACGTGTACGCTTTAAACGCTGGCACAGGAAGCAAAATGTGGAGCCACTCGACGGGCAATTATGTGGATTCAGCTCCAGCAGTCGCAAATGGCGTCGTCTATGTAGGTTCAGACGACAATAACCTATACGCTTTGAATGCGACATCAGGTACGACTATTTGGACTTATGGAACAGGTGGCTCCGTGGAGTCTTCGCCTGCTATAGCCAACGGAGTAGTCTATGTGGGTTCAGACGACAATAGTGTTTATGCTTTCGGGTCAATCTTGGTTCCTCAACCGTCACCAACAGTTCCTGAGCTTGGTTTTTACACGGTTTTGGTTCTTATGGTTGCTGTTGCAAGCACGGTTGTCTGGTTTAGGAAACGGAAACGCGAGACGCCTTAAGCAGCTGAAAAAATTACGTGTTCGAAAACTTGTCAGAATAATCTTTATCAGCTTAGGCTGGGAAATCTAGTTAGGTGATTGTTTTGTTTGAAGGCCATCGCATTGTGAAAAAGAATTTCGAAACTGAACTTTGGGTCGACGGAAAACAGCTTCCTCTGAACCACATGATGCAGGAAACTATCGGCAACATAATGACCGGCTTCTCTAAAACCCTCAAAGGCGTTGATGAAGCTCCTGACAAGATTGAGGTTAAAATCAAAAAGCTTCCAAAGACAATAGAAGTGGATGCGCACACTTACCCATAGAAACGGCTGAAAATGTGAACGGCATCTACGCGCTAGAAATTAGATTAAACGATGATGTTTGTGTTAAAGTAGGCGGACTTGGAGAGGTCGACTTCAAGAAAGGTAATTATGTTTATGTTGGTTCTGCTCAACGTAATTTGGAGAAGCGGGTGCAGCGGCATTTGCGAAAAGAGAAGAGACTTTTTTGGCATATAGATTATCTTCTTAATGACGAACACGCAAGAGTAGAGAAAGTATTGTTCAAGCCGGCAAGTAAAAGTGCGGAATGTGGGCTTGCTCAAGATCTGGAGAGGCAAGGCGATTTAGTTTTGGGGTTTGGGTGTTCAGACTGCCGCTGTCGTAGCCACCTTTTCAGGTTGACTGTTAGTTTTTCTTTGCTTGAACAGAGTGTTTTGGCAGCCTCTTGTGGATGGATCAGATTTGCTCATATTACGGGGTTGTGAAAGTTTTTTATGTATAATGCGATTGACATTTGTGATTAGGTTCGTTGAAGTCTGAGCGTTAGGTCTATGAAGGATGAAACTAAGTTGGTCCGAATCGTTCCTGTTGAAACCGATAGGGAGCATAGAGATGCTTTGGGCGAGAAAAGACTTGCCCAGCGACATTGGCAACCTGACAGATTTGGGAGGTTCTTCCCTTCAACTTTAACTGTTGAGCAGATTAAACCGGTTCTTTCTCAGGCTCGTGTTAAGATGGAGAATCTTCTTCTGCAAAAACAGGGTGATTTTATCATTTACCAGTACAAGGGCAGACCCAGAATTGAGCTCAACTTGAAGGACGGCCTTTTTTACACTCATGCCTCTGAAATTGAGGTGTTTACTCGGGAATCGGTAGAGCATCAAGCACATATGCTGTTGGATAATTTGAAAAAGGCGGGGTTGTCAGGGGCAGTTGTTGGCAAGACTGTTTTTGGGGCAAGTGCTCGACAAGTTCTTGGGCATCTGAAGTCGTACAAAGAATAGTTTGAATAAGCTCTTGACGGGTTTGCTGGGGCTTTGGAACGGAAAGTTTAGGAGAGACAGAATGACTCTTAGGAGCTATTCTGATTGCCCAGAGCCCACTCAGCCCCGTCTTTTGAATCGTGTTTCTTGATTAAAGAAAAATGGTTGGAAGATTGTTGTTTCTCTTCCGTTTATTTTCTCCTTCTGAGGGCGAATGCTGCTGCTGCCGCTATTATGATTACGATTGCTAGACCGATGGCGATGTATGTGGCTGTGGGTGCTGCGTTTGTGGGTGGAATTATTACTGGACTTGGGGTTGGTGCAACTGTAATCGTTGGGGCGGTTGTCGGTGTGATTGTGGTGGTAGGAGTTGGAGGTGCGGTTGGTTTGATGGCTGCTGATGCCGCTGCGGGTGGTGCTTGGCCGACGTATAGGGCTGTTTCTGCTTGTGAGGAGTAGAAGGAATTTGAGCCAGCGAATGTTGCGACTACTGTGTATTTGCCTGGTACGTCTGGAGGTGTCCATGCGAGGCTGTATAGGCCATTTGAGTCGCTGACTGCGTCGCCGAGGTGGACTGTGTTGCCGTTGGGGTCGATGGAGTCTATTGATACGGGTACGCCAGTCGCGTTTGTAGGCTTCACCTGGCCTTCGTAGAGGTATTCCATCCATGCTTCCATGCTGTTGTCGTTTACTGCTGCTACGCCGTTCATCATGCCTTCTTTTTGTGCGAGTGCTATCGCGCCGACTGATTGGTCAGTTACTGTGCCTCGAATTACGGCTGTTGTTCCGACTGTGATTGCTGTCATTGGCGCTTCGACTGTGGTTCCGCTTGGTCCTTTGCCGAAGCAGTATATTTGGTTGTCGTATGCGTTTAGACCGACGATGTAGCCGTCTGCTATTGCTGCTCCGCTGCCTGAGGCCATTCCCATGCCCCAGAATAGGCATTTCCAGAGTTCCGCTCCGTTGGATGCGTTGATGCAGCGCAGGTCTGATCCTCTCCAGAGGGGTTGGGTTGGTGAGTGTTCGCTGGATGTTGTGTAGATTTTTCCGTCTGCGATGAAGACTATGCCTAGTGGGTAGTATCCGCCGTAGAAGGATTCGAAGCCGACTGCTGTAGCGGCGTATGTCCATAAGAGTTTTCCAGTTGTAATGTTGTAGGCTCTTAGCACTCCGCCGTATCCGCAGGCTAGGAGCATGCCTTGGTAGATGTTGGTGCTCATTCCGTAGTAGTCAAATTGTTCGGCTGGAGCTGTTGGACCCCAAATTAGGTTTCCTGTGGCAAGGCTGTATCCCCAATATTGCATCGTTTGGGTGCATGAGAAGATGATGACGCCGTCTTCTGGGTCCACTGAAGTCATGCTGATTGTTTTGTTGCCTACTTGTGATGGAGGTGTGAACGTGATGTTCCATAGCAGTGTTCCTTGTTGCCCTGCTTTTAGGCTTAGGCACCATAAGTTGCCGGGAGTTTGTACGTTTCCGCTTGCATCGTAGGTTCCTATTAGGCCGCCGATTATGAATTGGTCTTGGCGCACGTCGATTAGGTTTCCTTGAACTGTTGGTATTGATGCGTTTAGCAGGAAGCCGTTGGCTCCGTTAAAGGTGTAGTTCATGTATGGTCTGTACATCCAGTAGTCGTTGGCGTTGGGGACTTTGCTCATGTAAACTTGGCTTGTGCTCCACACTTGCAGGT
>DATJPJ010000003.1:0-8631 GCA_035506455.1 Candidatus Nanoarchaeia archaeon | reverse complement strand
CCGAAAAGAGGGAAAAAAGACGCAAATTCTCTAACTTCACTACTCCGCGTCTAACCAGCCCAAAAAAATGCGTTTAAACTTCAATTATCGGTTCGGTCATACCGCGCTATTACTGTATATCTTTCTTTCCAACTTTACTCGCCCACTTTTTGGCGTTCTCGAAATCCCTAATATCGGGATAGCCGCTTGGATAATCTCCGCGACATTCAAAATAACTTCCCAGCAGTTTTTTCCCCTTAATCTTCAAAATCTCATCTATCTTGCTGAATACGTCCTTATCTCCCGTCCTAAGCCTAAGCCAAGTCATGAATAAGGCGAATTGTTGATTTCCAAATTCTGCTGACCTAAGAAAACTAGTCAAGATTTCATTTGGCAAATTTCGATAAATCCCTGTTCCAATGAACACCATATCATAATCGGTAAGGTTTAAAGTTGAGTAGTCGAAATCTTTGGTTATTTCTCTTATTGGGCAGCTCAACTCGTTGGATATTTCTTCTGCCACTTTTTTGGTATTTCCGCTCTTCGTTGAGTACAATACTATCGGGTGTTCACAATAGGTCTTTAACTCTGGCTCAGGGACTTGCAAAATCGCAGGCTTCGAAGCTGGAGATGTTATGAAACTAGTTGAGGGCTGCGAAGGCTTAGGCAGTTCCCTTGGAATTTCCCATTTGAAGGGAATCAACGTTTCCGTGCTTTGAACGTATGAAAGCTTCCTCATTTTCAGTATTCTGCGATCCATCTCGTAAGAATTTCCAGTTAGCTCAACTAAGAAATCGAATGTACCATGAACGAAGACCATTTTCTCGACTTTTGAGTCGGGAAATTCTTCGTCTGACCTAATTTCATATGCGAAATCTTGCTCTTTCCCAGGTTGAATCGTCACCAAAATATAGACACTACCGTATTCTCTGCTCATTCGAGACCCCAAGCTACCTTTGGTTTCAACCATCTAATAATACTGCCGATGAGGCAATCTCACTTGACTTGAGCCGATTGTAACAAATTCTTTTCTGGAATCAACTTTACTTTCTCATCATTTTTCAAATGTTAACGATATATCTTCCCAGTTGAGCATTTCGAACGGAATGAGAGTTTCTGTCTTTCTAACGAAGGGAAGCTTTCTCATCTCGAAAATTAGGCGATCGATGTCATACGATTTCCCAGAAAGTAAAACTATGAAGTCAAAGCCGCCGTGAACGAAGTCCATCCTTTCAATTTTGGAGTCTAAAATTAAGCCTTTTGTAACAAGTGCATTGGCGAATTCTTGTTCTTTACCTGGCTGAATTTCTACTAATACGTAAGCGCGACTCTTGTCATCGCTCATCATGTTTCCCAACATTCAATTATCGTCACAGCTAATATCATTTACGATATAAAGCCCAAGAAAAAACGCAGTTAAGTCTCCTCCCAAGTATTTGTAACAGGTTCCCCAAAGATTCAAGCGACACAACAAAATGAACAAATTACATTAAAGTCGCCCTTTATCACGCAACACAAGATTTTTCCCATAACACTTTATAAGGGAGCCAGTTTTTTATTAAGATTCGAAAACTACTGCATCTGAGGATCGAACGCGTTGGTTGAAGTGCTAACAAAGATTTACTGGATCAGAGTAGCCACAGGAGCCTTAGCAGGTTTAGTAAGCGCAGCAGTCGTTTTCCTGTTTCAATCACTAACGCCATCAACTACGATCGTGAAAACCATCGGCTCCATCAACACGTTGCTTAACGGAATAACAATCGCTCTACTCTTCTACCTAATCAGCTACTACGTCCTCAAAGCAAAATACGCAACCAAAATAGAAAAACAATCCAAAATAATGAGCATGGGCATTTTCATCTACTTCTTCACATGGCTCATAATATGGGTACTCACGCTAAGCCTAGTAATCGGACACGTGACATAAAAAAAATTACTCTTCGACTGCTTCATCATTCGCTTCTGAATCTGCAGCCGCAGCGCTTCTTTTTGCAAGAAAATTCGCTATGGTAGCCTGACTCTTATCGCTGCGAAGCGTTTCCAACCGCGCTTTCTCAACTTCAGGAGCTTCCGGCTCCGAGACAGACTTCTGAGTTTGAGCAACGGCCGCATTGTCCAACCTCGCCAATACACGCATGCAGTCTGCCCAAGCTGAAAAAAAGCCCCTGTCAAAGTCTCCATGCAGACCATTTCTCGTATGATCAAGGAACTCTCGGCGATAATTGTTTAACGCAACTTTATCAGTCAAGTCCACTTTCGCAAAAAAAGAGTAGTCATCGCCAGTGGTTCTGCGCGAGAGCAACATGCCGTAGAGAGCACGGAAGTAGCCTCGGTTCCACTCAGTTTTCTGCATTTTCTGTTTAACGCGCTCAAGTTCACGTTCTGATTCCGTAAATTGCCTTGCGGCTACGAGTTGAAAGTACCGGGTAACTAGGGCTTGGGGAACAGGCATTTTTAACGACCACGAGACTTGGCTGCTTTCTCTTCTTCAGAGACATCTTCTATGCCGTTCTCGGTTACTTTAAGGATTTCCTCGCCTTCGGGCAAATAGGGGCTTGAAACAAGTCTGGCAATGCGAATTGGACCGTGCGAAGAGCGTCGAAGGTAAATACGCGTATGGCTAGTATGGCCAACGATATGACCACCAATGGGGTGCGTAGCGTCACCGAAAAACTGGTCAGGCTTAGACATTACCTGATTGGTTACGACGGCTACGGCGTTGAAAGCACGTGCCAAACTGATGAGTTTATGCATGTGCTTGTTGAGTTTCTGCTGCCTTGAGGCTAACATTTCTCGTCCAATATACTCGCTTCGAAAGTGCGCTGTCAGAGAGTCCACTATTATGAGTTTCACGTTATTCGCTTTTATGACCTCGTCGGCGTTCTCTAACAAGAACATTTGATGATCGGATGTGAAAGCCTCAGCATAAATGATGTTCTTGACCACTTTCTCAGGGTCTAACCCCAAGAACTTTGACATTTGAATAATACGTTCAAGCCTGAAAGTATTTTCCGTATCCACATAGAGTGCTGAACCGTTAAGTCCGCCACGTTCAGGCGGCAACTGGACGTTAACGCAAAGCTGATGAGCAAATTGGCTTTTTCCACTGCCGTATTCGCCATAGAATTCTGTTATAGTTTGAGTTTCTAATCCACCTGCTACCATTCGATCAACAGCTTTGCTGCCTGTTGACAACCTTAGTACATTCTGGCGCATTTTGTAAAGTTCGTCTGCCCTAACGAAGTTAATGCCCAACGCAGAACGGGCAGCATCGATAATTTGGAAGGCTTTCTTTTCGCTGACGCCGACAGGTTCAAGTTCGCGGTATGTTGCCATGGCTAGAGATTCGACAGTGTGATAACCCAGCTCGCGGAGCTTCTGCGATGTGGCAGGTCCAACTCCTGGTAAATCCTCGATGAATTCGTAGGTTACTTTTTTCTCAGCTGCCTTCTTCCCATTCTCTTCTGGCATGCTTGCTTCGTTTTCTTCGTCTTGAGGCATTAATTTTCACGTCTTTGTAAATTGAACGTAGGTACATGGCTTTAAGCCTTATTTAAAACAGGTGAGGCATAGGATATCTTGATCCTTAGAGAGGTAGCTTGAAGTGAACATTCAATTTCTCTTAATTTATGCATGCCAAGGTATAAGTAGAATTTTAGGGATAGGAAAGTAGCAAACAAAGGGGTTACAGTTGCAGCCGCAAACACCAGTGAGCAGTCTCGAAGAAGTTGCCACCCACCTTATTCGGCAAGCCGTCATTTACCTACCACATGACGTAAAAGAAGCCCTCCAAAAGGCTTACTGTGAAGAATCCAGCGCAACGGCGAAAACTCAGCTAAAAGCAATCTTAGACAACATCGCGTTGGCGGAAAAGCGGCAGACGCCAATTTGTCAAGACACGGGAACACTCACATTCTACGTTAGAGCAGGTTCAGAAGTGAGTGGCCTTGACCAGGTTGAAGAAGCATTAATTTGTGCAACTCGAAAGGCCACAATTGAAGTTCCATTGCGCCCAAATTCTGTAAACCCTTTGACTGGAAAAAATACTGGCGACAACATAGGGCGAATGGTACCTCAATTACATTGGGAAATCGTTTCAGGCCACAGTTTAGAAATTACGGTTTTAGCAAAAGGCGGCGGCTCCGAAAACGTCTGCGCCCTTGCCATGGTTTCACCTGGCGAAGGATTGCAAGGAGTAAAACGAGTCGTAATTGACGCTGTAGTGAAAGCTGGTGCTCAGCCTTGTCCGCCAACGATTTTGGGCGTTGCGTTCGGAGGAAATGCAGATACTGCAATGGCACTAGCAAAGAGATCACTTCTACGACCTTTGGGTGAATCCCATCCAACTCTTGAGATAGCCCAGCTTGAACAGGAACTTTTCGAGGCAGCAAACATGACTGGGATTGGCCCCATGGGTCTTGGCGGTAAAACAACAGTTTTGGACGTGCACGTGGACTACGCATTTAGACATCCGGCGTCGTTTCCTGTTGCAGTTGCCTTTAGCTGTTGGTGCGCACGCAGGGCCACTGCAAGAGTTTACGCCAACGGAAAAGTGGAATACTTAACTCAAAAAGCGGGAAATCTCTAATGGTTACTCGCAAATTGAAGATGCCGATTTCCGAGGCTGCTATTCGAAAATTAAATGTCAACGATGTGATTTACGTTTCAGGGATTATGGTGACGGCTCGTGACCAAGCTCACAGAAAAGCTTTGGAATACTACAAACAAGGCAAAAAGTTACCATTTGACCTCGAAGGTTTAGCCGTTTTTCATTGTGGCCCAGTGATGCAAAAACGAGGCGATAGCTGGGTTGCAGTTGCCGCTGGTCCAACAACGAGCACCAGAATGGATCTTTACGAGAGCGAGTTCATCGAAGCGTTCAAACCAAGGATAATCATTGGCAAAGGAGGTATGGGCAAGAGGACAACAGAAGCCATGGCCAGGTACAAGGCGGTATATTGTGCATTTACAGGAGGCGCTGCAGTTCTTGCAACTGAGACAGTGAAACGGGTTAAAGGAGTGGAATGGCTAGATTTGGGGATGCCCGAGGCGATGTGGGTTTTTGAGGTTGAAAAGTTTGGTCCCATAATTGTTGCCATAGACTCCCATGGAAACAATTTGTTCAGCGACATCTCTTCGGAAGTAGAGAAGAACAAATTACTGATTTACCAAAAGCTCAAGCTGTCGCATCCTTAGATTAGATAGACCAACAGGCTACTCGTATCTGAACAAGTATAGTGGTTTATTTGCTTCTCGTCGCCTTTCATCAAGAGGCACATTTTTCAGGGGAACGTTCTCCAACATTCTTTGCAAAATGCAAGCTTCGGGCGTTTCTTTAAGAGAGTAAAAAGCGGGCTCATTTTCCAACCTGCGCTTTGGTTTCGAGACTTGAGCAGGCATGCTTTCCAAACTCCTCAATTGGCACTAAAGCTATGATTAAACCTCTTAAGAATATGTGACTGGCACAATACAATAACAGACTCTAAAACGTCTAAACAAGAAAAAGAACAAGGGGAAGGGTTTATGGACCCTTCTTAGTGACTTCTTTTACTACACCTGCAGCAACTGTGGTGCCCATGTCTCTTACTGCGAAGCGGCCTAACTCTGGAAAGTCAAGGTATGTTTCGACGGAGATTGGGTGCAGTGGTTCCATTCGGACCCATGCGGCGTCACCAGTCTTTAAGAAGCTCGGGTGTTCTTCAGAAACTTGGCCTGTGCGTGGATCAATTTTCTTTATCAGCTCAGTGAAGCGGCATGCAATTTGGCCTGTGTGGTAGTGGAGTACTGGTGTGTAACCTGCGGCTATAGCG
The DNA here is from genome assembly GCA_035506455.1 of Candidatus Nanoarchaeia archaeon. Lineage (GTDB taxonomy): Archaea > Thermoproteota > Bathyarchaeia > Bathyarchaeales > Bathycorpusculaceae > JADGNF01. Next base: position 2,842 of record DATJPJ010000003.1, on the reverse strand, counting down.
GTTGGATGATAGATAACGATAATCTGTCCGATGAACTCTTTCGCAACTGTCGGTGGATTAGATGCTAATCCCGCAACGTCTCCTCTGTGAACATCAGTCTTTGAGATACCTCTGACGTTCATGCCAATGTTATCGCCGGGTTCTGCCATTGGGATTTGAGTGTGGTGCATTTCGATGGATTTGACTTCAGCAGTCTTGTTGCTGGGCATGAAGACTAGGTTGTCGCCTGGTTTGAGAACGCCTGTTTCGACTCTGCCTACTGGCACAGTGCCGATACCAGTGATGCTGTAAACATCTTGGATTGGAACACGTAATGGTTTGTTTGTAGGTTTAGCAGGGATTTCCAGCATGTCCAAAGCTTCAATTAGTGTTGGGCCTGTGTACCATGGCATCTTGTCGGTTTTTTTGACGAGGTTTTCGCCTGTCCAGCCAGATACTGGAACGAACCTGATTTTCTCAACCATCTTGCCGTCAGCGTCTTTGACTTGGACCTTGAATCCTACCATGCCTAACATGCGGGAGACTTCATTCTTGATTTCGTCGTAGCGTTCTTTGCTGTAGTTTACTGAGATATCATCCATTTTGTTTACGGCGACAATTGCCTGGCGAATGCCCAAAGTGAAGGCAAGGAAAGCGTGCTCGCGGGTTTGGCCGCCTGCGCCTATGCCTGCTTCGAACTCGCCTTTCTTGGCGGAGCAGAAGAGTATGCAGGCGTCAGCTTGGCTTGCGCCTGTAATCATGTTTTTGACGAAGTCCCTGTGTCCTGGAGCGTCTATGACCGTGAAGTTGTACTTCTTGGTTGCGAACTGGAGGAATCGAAGATCGATGGTAACACCACGCTCTCGTTCTTCCTTTAGGTTGTCGAGTACCCAAGCGAATTTGAATGTGCCTTTACCCATCTTTTCGGCTTCTTCTTCGTATGCTTTGATTGTTCTTTCGTCGATTGCGCCGGCATCGTAGAGCAGGTGTCCAGTGGTTGTAGATTTCCCGTGGTCAACGTGCCCCATGATAATAATGTTTAAGTGGGGTTTCTCGCTTTTGCTCATCTTTCATTCTTCCTTTTCTAATTTCCCTTAGTTTAAGTGATTTCGGTAACACATCAGTCCTCCAATTATTTTAAGTTTATCGTGAAGTATCGAGTTCGCATTATGGTTGTTTTCTAAAAAAATCATGATTCGAAACTAAAATCCTGCTGGAAACATTCTCACAGATTTGGCCCTAGCAATAAATTTTTGCAAGGGCTTAGTTTGTTCAATTTCCAGATTAGCAGAGAAAACCTAAAGAATGAATGGATACACAAGGCGAGCCTTGAGGAAGTCACTATGGTAAAGTGCCCGATATGTGGAACCGAAAATGACGATGAAGTCGTCTTCTGCAAGAAGTGCGGCTCCCGAATATCAGTTGTAATACCAAGCAAATCCGAGGGCCAACCCGTACCTCCAGCACCGTCGCGAACCCCGATCCAAACGGTGGATCCCGAAAACGAAGCAAAAACAACCGTTGCAAAACGCCTCGACGCTTTGAAAAATAAGGATGAAAATATGTTAAAAGCAATCATGGATGAAAACTACACAAAGTTTGACGATTGGTCCCCCTACCGAAGACAAGAACGTGAAGAAGCCATTAACAACGAGCTTTCAGCTTACAAAGTCTTATCAGGCTACACCTATGAGCTAAGGGACTTCAAAGCCAACATGATAGGAGACGTTGCTGTTGCAACTTTCACGATTCATTATCAAGCAATAATGAACAAAGAACAGTACGACATAACCTCTCGAGCCACGACTATCCTCATAAAAAAAGATACAACTTGGAAAGTTCTTCACGAACACTACTCCAGATTCCCAGAAAAACAAACAACAACCCAGTCTCAAGGTGGACAACGAAGAAGCAGGTTCCCATTTTAGCCATGCAGAGGTTAACCACCAACGCACTAAACATACAGTTAATTGAACTAATCTTTCTCCCGTTCAAATTAACCACTGCACATAAACACAGAAACTAAAAAGTCCAATATGCTAACCAAAAGGATTGCAAATTGATGCTAAAGATAAAGCATTCAAAGAGCATATCTGCTATCTAGCGAATTAGAACTAAATTCTTAACCAAAGTATTACGACAGCATAAGTCACGAAAAAAACAAATCCAAAGGCCAAGCCATACCACGGAATCTTTTTTCTGGAAACAAAAAACAGCATTAGCATCGACACCGTCGTTGTTCCAAGAACACTAAGGTACGCATGAACGTCTAAAACCCAATTTGTGAGCAACATCCCAATTGCAGGAAACAAAGTCGTGTATATTACCTTCTCGCCAACAAGAGAAGCTATGCTCAGCGTGTCTTTTCCTCTGAAACCCCAAATTAATGCGCTGGCTGTTTCTGGAACTGCTGTCGCAGCGGGAATAACGATAATAGAAAGCCCCATCAAGCTAAGCCCCAATCCAGTTGCAATTTGGTTTACTTCACCTACAAGCCCTCTGGATGCAAAATAGAGAATCACAACTGAAACAATTAGCTGAACATAACCACCCACTCTTTTGTAAGGAATCAACCTGCAAATGTAAGGACTGGATATCCCTTCGATTTGCTCGAGACTCTTGCGTCTGTACATTAGTATCAAATAACCAAAGTAAGAAGCCAAGAAGCCCAACCCAAAAGTGATGCGTACGATAACGTTTGGCATCAAAGCCGGGACCAATGTTAAAGGAAATAACACCGTAACGAAAAGAAATGGAATCATCAATGCGTTGCTTACCTGAAGATAACTGTGGTCTCTTCGCTTCAAGAAATAACCAGCCAATGCAAGCATCCCAACCAACCCGTAAGATAGACTCGAAGCCA
>DATJPJ010000002.1:0-10773 GCA_035506455.1 Candidatus Nanoarchaeia archaeon | reverse complement strand
TTCATATGAAATTATTTGGCGGGGTTGAATTCAGCAGGTTAGGACCGTTGGACCCCGGTCATTTGTCGCGACATTAACTTTTTCAATCGTCGCGACAATGGAGAAAAACCTTGTTTCTGGGTTTGAGGCGGGTTGCTTTTTGTGAAAGCAGTTTTTTAGCAATTGTCCTGCGATTGTCGCATTGTGCTAGGTATGGACCTGAAGTCTGTTACAAAAAAGCGACCAGATTGCGTAAGAAGACTTGCGCGTTTTTGTGGCACTCAGCCAAGAACGCGCGGAGCGGGTGGGTGGCTTTTGGGATGAAGTTGAAAGCGCCGCAGTTACCCGGAGGAGGGGGAGGGGTAGCATGTTCGCAGCTTGGGTTTTTTTTAATGTTCAACATTGCTAAACCTTGGTTTTGGGGGTTGTGGCTGTTTGCTTTTTGGTGAAGCAGCTTTTTTGCAAGTGTTCAGGCAATGTTCAAATCTATGTTCGCGATGCAGAAAACCAATGTTCAGCCAATGTTCAACATGGGTAAGTCAGTCCTAAAGTTAACGAGTTGGAGACGGGGTTGACCCCGGTCATTTGTCCCGACAATGGATTTTTGCATTGTGGGACAATGCCAAAACCAGGTGTTTGGGGACTGAATCAGGTTGGTTTTTGATAAAGCAGTCCGCCCCCGATTGTCCACCATTGACCCGAGTGCACAATGGCGTGTCAAGACAGCTCATAGAAAGGTTACTTTCAAAAAATGCGAATCGCTAACCCTTACCTAAGTATTGTAGGCATTGTCGCTTGGATGGGTGAGTTAGTAAGTTTTAATAGTTCTCTTTTGTATCTACGTCCTAAGTGAACTTCATGAAGCGCAAACTCATGGATATCCTCGCGTGCCCAATAGACAAGTACCATCCTCTCGACTTGCTCGTCTTCGAGGAAAAAGACGAAATTGTTGAAGGCCTAATTGTTTGCCCCCAATGCAACCGTTGGTACCCTATCCGCGAAGAAATCCCTGAAATGCTGCCTGACGAGTTGCGTAAGGAAACCGACGACTTGCCGTTTCTGAAGAAGTGGAAAGAAAAGGTTCCAAAGAAAGTTGTGACTGAGGGTAGACCTTTTAATTTGAAAGGCTAAGCCTAGCATTCTAAATTAGTTTAGTTTTATAGCTACATTTTTTGCTGAAGACTTAAGGGCTGCCATGGCGATTTCCAATGCCTTCAAACCGTCCAAGCCCGTAACGATGGGTTTTTTCTTCTCTAACACGCAATCAGCGAAGTGCTGCAGCTCCATCTTTAGCGGCTCTTGGAAGCTTGTTCGGGGCTGTAGGTTTTCTTTGGCGTTTTCGATCCAGAGTTCTTGGGTTATGTAATCTAGCCTCATTATTGCGTCGGTCCCAGTAACAGTCAATGTTCTAGTCTTGTAGGGTGTGAGCCAGTTGGATTCAATGAATGCGCTGCCGCCGTGTTCGTATGCAAGCATGATTTGGGCGTAGTCTTCGAATTGGCGGTGTCTCATGTTTCCTGTTTTCGCGTAGACGCTGACTGCTTCTTGGCCTGAAATGTATCTCATAACGTCGATGTCGTGAATAGCCGTGTCTTTGACGACGCCTACGTCGCCGATTCTTTCCGGCCATTGAGAAACTCGTTTCGCCGAAGCCGATACGAGGTCACCGATTTTCTTGGACGCGACGGCTTCGCGGATTTGCTGCAGTCCTGGAATAAACCGCATTAGAAATCCCACGGTCAGGTGCAGTCCGTTCTCTTCTGCTGCTTTTAGGAGCCCTTCTGCTTGTTTTGTGTTAGTGGCCATGGGTTTTTCCACTAGTACGTGTTTCCCAGCTTGCAATGCCTTGAGGGCTTCTTTTGCCAGCATCGTTGACCATGTGCAAACGCTGACTGCTTGGACCTCTGGGTTTTCAAGCATGCGGGCGCTGCTGGTGTACGCTTTCACACAGTACTGATCCGCAATAGCTTTGGCACGTTCAGCGTTAACATCACAGATCGCGACTAGGTTGGTGGATTCGAGTTCTTTGTAGACGCGTGCGTGGTTTTTTCCCCAAAATCCAGTCCCGATTACGGCAACTCCGAGTTTCGTCATTTTTTCCAAACTCCCCTACCTAAGCCGCGGTATGTGAACCCTGCTTCTTCCACTTTAGCAGGGTCAAATTGATCGGTTAAGTCGACGAAGGCAGCTGGTGATTTCATTAGCGCACGCAGCTTCTTAAGGTTTAACCGTTTGAATTGTTCTTGTTCAGAAATAACTACAACACAGTCGGTTCCCTCTGCTGCTTCATTCAAAGTTTTCTTGAAGCTACTCGTTTCTTCTGTTTGTCCAGCGTCGGCGCCGTTTGGACTATAGTTAATCACTTTTGCCCCTTTGGCTTCAAGCATCATAATGAATTCAGAATGTGATGGGTTGAGTTCCAGCGGGGCTCCTAGGAGTGCAATTCTTGCCCGCCTTAACGTTTTCCCTCCTGAGCGCATTGCATCCTGGGTCAAATTGACGGCATGTTTTATCATGTCTTCGTTAACTTGCCTTGCTATGGCTGGTAACTTGAGCTTGGTGTTGAGGTTTTCGGCGTTTTCAAGCAGCATGTAAGCCTCGGTACTGTTAGTTTCCCCTGAAATCGTGGGTAGTGAAGAGACTTGTGCGTTGTTTTCCATGAGCTGGAGTACCTCGGCATAGTCAACTTTTGCTGTTTCACAGAAGGTTGCAAATTCGTTTGCCAAAGCTGTGTTCGAGTCGCGTTTTACAGCGTTGAATATGGTGGCTAACTCGGCGGTCCTTATTCCCATTGTTCTCCTCACGTTTTGTTTTGTTAGTGTTTCAGAGATTAGTGCAGCTGAGGACAGGCTAAATTTGTCATTGGCGGCAACCACGATTTCAATCGAACTTTCGTTTCCTGTTTGCTTTCTCGAAGTGTGTTCAAGAAAAGGGCTATATGCTAAGCCAAAGTCGTCTCCAGCCTTCAATCCTGAGGTGTTCTCTAAGTTTTCTTTTACAACATCCTCGGTGAAGCCAAAACCTCCAACGCCAGCGTATATGACTGTGCTTCCTCTAGAAAGTGAGGCGCCGATTTGTTTGCAAATGCTCGTTACTTCGGAGTAGTTAACTGCTTTTTTGTCATCTATTTTGGCGTCGACAGCTAATACGAGAATGTCACTTGCTACGACCACTCCTTTCAGGTCGCTGGAGGCGGCTATTTGTTCTGTTCTCACAAAGGACTTTAGCTTCACTTCTGCTTCGCGGTTTCCGAGTTTGAAGATTCCTTTCGAGAGTCGGCGCGTCACGCTTTGATCTGCATCTGTGATTTTGACTCTGAACCCCGCGTCTGCGAAAGCCATCGCGGCAAAAATTGCCTTTTGCCCCCCTCCGATGAGACCTACAGTATAGTGCGCACGCTGTTCAGCTGTATCGATGTCTTCTTTTATCAAATGTAGGACTGGGGGCACGAGTTTCGCCTTTCCGAATTACGCACTCTTGTTAAACGGCTTCAAGAATCTTTTCGAGTTTTGCCGTGTATTCTTTTACAAGTTGCTTGGCTCGTTGGGAAGTTTTGGCCTCAGCGTACATTCTGTATGCGGGTTCGGTTCCGCTGGGTCTTACTAAAATTGCACTTTTGTCAGGGAACCATATTTTTACCCCGTCCAGAATATTGGTGTTCATGCCTTTTGTTTGCTCGAGCAGCTTGTCAAGGACCTTGTTTTTCTTGTCTTCTGCACATTCAATCTTGCCTTTTTCGATGAAGTACTGGGGTTGTTCACCAATAAGTTCCGAAAGTTTCTTGCCTGTCTTAGCCATTATGCTCAGAATCAACGCTGTTGTCATGGCGCCATCTCTAACTGCTTGATGAGGTCCGTAGAAAACGCCTCCGTTTTCTTCTCCCCCGAGCATAGCATTAACTTCCTTCATTTTCTGAGACACGGTTACGCTGCCTACCTTAGTCCACACCAGATCACCCTTGTAAGCTTCAGCGATGTCTCTAATCAGAGTTGACGAGCTCACTGGTGTGACCACTTTGGCATTTGGATGATCCAACAGAAACTGTTTTAGTACCACGCCGAAGGTTTTGTCTCCCATATGAATTTGTCCGGTCTCGTCAACGAAGATGGAGCGGTCCGCGTCACCATCAAAGGCGACACCTAAATCTGCTCCAAGTGCCTTCACAGTGCGAGATAGCTCTTCGAGGTTTTCGGGGCGAGGTTCCGGCATTCTGCCTGGAAAGGTCCCGTCGATGTTGGCGTTCAAACTGCTTATTTTGCAGCCCAAATCCCGAATTAGAACAGGTGCTGTCAGCCCTCCGACACTGTTTGCACCATCTATGACGACATGAAAGTGTTTTTCGGCGATTTTGGCGATATCTACTTGTTTCTTAATAGCTTGAACATACTCGTCATTTATTTCTTCGATTTCACGGACGAAGCCTAGTTGGTTCCATTCTGCAAGCTTCATTTTATTTTGGAAGTATATGTCTTCTATTTTGGTTTCCTGTTCATGGCTGATTTCGATGCCGTCACTCCACACGACTTTGATCCCGTTATACTCAGGAGGGTTATGTGAAGCAGTGATTATGACTCCGCCGTCCATCTTGTGGTTCTTGATGGCGAATTGAAGCGCGGGGGTAGGGGCCATTCCTGCAAAAAATACTTTGCAACCCGTAGCGGTTAAACCTGCGATGACTGCTTTGGAAAACATGGGTCCGCTAGTGCGAGCGTCGTGGCCGACAAGTAGTTTCTTCTTGCCGAAGAATGTGCCAATGGCACATCCGGCCTTTATGGCCATTTCAGTGGTTAATTCTTTGTTGACGGTTCCGCGGATGCCGTTTGTCCCAAAAAGTTTGGTTTGAGTCATGAGGTTAGTCTCCGCTGTGTGTTATGGACTCGTAGAATTTTAATTTTAGCATATCACTTCGTCAGCAAGATTTTCAGTCTGCGTGTCTCATGCTATTTCTTTGGCCGGACAAACTTGTATTTTCTCCGAAATCAAAGCATCATCTTTAATTTTTGCGTTGTCTGCAATGATGCAGCCTTTCGTCAATTTCACCTTCTTGCCAATACGAGCTGCTTCGCCTATGATAGAGCCACAGATGTCGGCGTCGTCATCAATTTTGGCATATGAGAAAACTACAGAGTCCTTTATGTGGACGTTTTTGCCAATAGTCACGTTCTTGCCAAGAACCACGCAAGGTCCGATGATTGAGTTTTCGCCGATTGAAACTCCTTTTCCTAAGACAAAAGGCTTCTTGCATTCAAACCCGCCCCGTTTTGGCGGCTTACTACAATAAGCTTCAAGCAGAAGCCTATTGGTCTCCAAGTATTCCTCGGGTTTGCCAATGTCAATCCATAATCCCTCTACTTTGTAGCCAAAAAGTGAATTATTTTCGACGAGTTTGGGGAAGATTTCGCGTTCCATGGATACTGCTCTGCCTGAAGGAATAAACTCGAAGATTTTAGGGCTTAGGACGTACACGCCCGCATTGATTAGGTTGGATGGTTCTGTGCCTTTCGATGGTTTTTCAACGAAGCGCTTTATCTGGTTGCCTTCAACAAGCTCGGCGACACCGTACCTGCTGGGGTCTTTTTCTTCATGGAGAGCAATTGTTGCGAGCGCTTTGCCTTCCTTGTGACTCTTGTAAAGCGCTTTGTAGTCTATTTCAGTGATAAGGTCGCCGTTTAAAACCAGAAATGGCTCTTTGCCCAGGAGCTTTTGTGCCTTCTTTATAGGTCCAGCCGTTCCTAAGGGCATTTTGGGCGGGTCAATAGAGAACCGCACTTTCAAGCCGCACCTTGGCAGGCGGTGTTGTCTAATATGAAATTGAGTAAGCTTATTTACCGCCAAAATAACTTCGTCGACGCCATTTTCGGCAAGTTTCTCAAAAGTCCATTGGAGAAGAGGTTTGTTGATTATTGGGAAAAGCGCTTTGGGTCTTGTGCATGATAGAGGTCGCAGTCTCGTTCCGAATCCGCCTATCAGAATGAGTGCCTTCAGGTAATTCACGTCCTCTCAATAGGACTTAAATCGTAACTTTGCAGATATAAACAATGTGAAAATCCAGTTAAACTATTCCCATTCAATGGTGGCTGGCGGTTTGTGAGTTATGTCATAAACCACACGTGTAACTTGCGGAATTTCGTTAGTTATTCGTGTCGAAATCTTTTCAAGTACAGGATAAGGAATCTGGGCGAAATTTGCTGTCATGGCTTCTCGGCTTTCAGCAGCTCTGACTGCAACCACATAGCCATATGCCCTTGCATCGCCCTTAACTCCCGTTGCCATTGTGTCAGTTAACACGGCAAAGTACTGCCACAGATTTTCTGCGATGCAGGATTTTTCAATTTCCTCGCGCACTATTGCATCGGCTGTCTTAGTTATGTTCACCTTTTCGTCATTTAGCTCGCCTATGATTCGGACGGCTAATCCAGGGCCTGGAAATGGTTGCCTGTTTACGAGTTCCCGTGGCAAATTAAGCATGACCGCAACTTTTCGAACCTCGTCCTTGTAGAGGTCTTTGAGAGGCTCAACGATCTTCTTAAAATCCATTTTCGAAGGTAAGCCTGCAACGTTGTGGTGGGATTTTATTACGTCTGAGTTCTTGCGAAAACCTGATTCTATGCGGTCTGGATAAATCGTTCCCTGAAGAAGGTATGTCGCGCCGGATTTTTTCGCTTCTTCTTCGAAAACGCGGATGAATTCTTCGCCTATTATTTTGCGTTTCTTCTCAGGTTCGGAGACACCTCGGAGTTTCTCCATGAATCTTTTTTGCGCGTTAATCATAACGAAGTTAATGTTGAAATCTTTGAATGTGTTGCGGATTTGTTCAGGTTCGCCTTCTCGCATAAAGCCATGGTCCACGAACACGGCTGTGAGCTTGCTCCCCAATGCTTCTGCGGCAAGAGCGGTGGCGACGCTGCTATCTATACCTCCGCTTAATCCAATAATTGCTGTTGAGTCTCCTACCTCAGTTTTTATTTCATCCACCATTTTCTGGATGATATCTTCCACTTTCCAGTTAGCCTCGCACTTACATACCTCAAAAACATAATTTCGAAGCATTTGGGCCCCGTTTTTTGTGTGCACAACTTCAGGGTGCCATTGAAGTCCATAGATGGGCTTTTGCTCGCTTCTATACGCAGCAACTGGACAGCTGTCAGTGTGAGCAAGAATCTCAAAATCGGTTGGCAAAGCTGAAACAGTATCCCCGTGACTCATCCAAACGGTTTCCTTGGAAGCTAAGTCCTTCAGGACGCCAACGGCCTTGTCTATGTTGACTTCAGCTATGCCGTATTCGCGGCAAGCCGCTCTTGAAACCTTTCCATTTACCAACATGGCAACGAGTTGGTGACCGTAGCATAGGCCTAAGATTGGTAGGTTTAGCTTCAAAATTTCTGGATCTATGTGTGGGGCGTTTTGTTCGTATACGCTGGATGGTCCGCCGGAGAGAACTAGGCCTTTTATGTTAAATTTTTGCTTTAGAGCCTCGATTTCGACTGGCTTGATATCGTGTGGGACAATTTCGGAGTAGACGCCGTGTTCTCTGATTCTTCTGCCGATGAGATGGCAATACTGTCCTCCGAAATCCAATACCAGAATTGTGTCGTACTTGATTTGCATTTAGTAGTGGCTCACGGTTATTATTGGGGGCGGCTTCAGCTAATTTAACATTGCTCCAATGTTTCTGTTAAAGGTACGATTGATATGTGTTGAATCATTAACCTGCCTTAGCTTTTGCTACGCGGAAAAACTAAACTCTTATAAACTTAACCCCCTGATAATTAAAAGAACGTTTCCAAAAGGCAGGGTCAATTGAAAAAACGTGCAGGAGTGGGTAAGTTTGGAACTTAACGAAGTTGACACAAAAATTCTCAAGGCATTATTGGAAGATGCCCGTTTCTCCAGCAGACAAATCGCCAAGAATGTAGGCGTCTCCGTTGGCACAGTGCTCTCCAGAATAAAAAAGATGGAGGACGATGGCCTCATCAAAGGTTACTCAGTTATTTTAGACCATGAAAGACTGGGTTATCAATTAACAGTTGTCACTGAAATTACCGTGGCGAAGGGCAAACTAGTTGAAACAGAGGCTGAAATTGCAAAGATTTCTAATGTGTGCAGTGTTTACGATGTTACAGGTCTCACTGACGCTGTAATTGTGGCCAAGTTTAGGAGCCGCGAAGATTTGGGCGCTTTCACCAAACGTTTGCTAGCTTTGCCTTTTGTTGAACGGACCAACACGCATGTTGTATTAACTACGGTAAAAGAAAACTTCCGTTTGATATAGCCCCTTAAATTTTTATTCTTTTTTAATGTTCTGTTCCGGCGGCAAGATGCTTACGCGGCTTCCAGAGGCGACAGGTGTTGTTATCCAGGCGTTTCCGCCTATAACGACTTTATCACCAACGATGGCGTTTGCACCTAGTAGGGACGCTCCTGAGTAGATTACGACGTTGTTCCCTATTGTAGGATGGCGTTTTCTTCCCTTGATTATGTTGCCTTCATCGTCTCTTGGAAAGCTTAGTGCTCCCAAAGTGACGCCTTGGTAGATTTTGACGTTGTCGCCTATTTCAGTGGTTTCGCCAATGACTACGCCTGTACCGTGATCAATGAAGAAATTTTTACCGATTCGAGCGCCAGGATGAATGTCAATACCCGTTTGTGAGTGCACATGTTCACTCATTATTCTTGGTATGAGCGGGACGCCGCGCATGTATAATTCATGAGCTACTCGATATGTAGTTATTGCCAGTACGCATGGGTAGCTCAAAATGACTTCTTCAGCGCTTACGGCTGCAGGGTCCCCTTCGAAGGCGGCTTGTATGTCTCCGCTGAGAAGTTCTCTAATTTCTGGAAGTTTCTCAAGTAGCTCTTTAACTACTTGTTGGGCTCGAGTATGGCAGACGTCGGCAGGGCATTCCTTGATTTTGCGGCAGATCTGCTTGAGGCTTTTTTCCACTTCCTCCGTGAGTCTGTCATGGATAGAAGTAAGCAGGTTGCCCGCAACGTATTTGACATTTGCCTTCGTTATTTCAGCTTTGCCTAGGTATCCCGGATAGAACACTGTGAGCAAGTCTTCGAGAACATCGATAACAACCTGTTTAGATGGCAAATCCTTACCTTCAAGGTGGTCCATCCCACCAAATGCTTCATAATTGCCTATCATGTCATCGACAAGCGTGGGTAAGCCAAGTTCCACCCAATTATTCGATGGCTTTTTTGTGCACGTCATTAGCTCTTTGACTAACTTCTCAGGATTCCACGTATAAGGTTCAGTTTCTGGTTTTTTCAGGCTCCGCTTTCCGTCAGATTTGAGATTGCCCAACTTTCGTGGCATGCATTGTACCCATCTTGAGTATTTGGAAGCGGCGGAATATAAGAGAAGCGACTTGATTCTTTGTTTTTAAAATGTGTTTTTGGATCTTCTCTTTTCTCATGTACAAACATGTTTAGTTTTCGGTTCACCTGTGTTTGAGAGGCTTAATATCCAATGCGCGCAAGTCCATGAATGGTTGCAAGTCCGATATGCAGTTCATGGGGCAAGTATTTTGCTTTTTAAGGTGTCAGATAACTCTGAGGTCAAAAGCGACGTAAAGTCTTTAAATATCCACCCTGACTCTTATTACCTGCCTCTTAACAAAACCCAGCGATAAAATGTTGCGTGCGGAGGTCGCCCAGCATGGTCAAAGGCGTAGGACTGAGGCTCCTATCCCGCAGGGGTTCGTGGGTTCAAATCCCACCCTCCGCACCAATTTACCCAATGGATTATTATTTGAGGTTATTACGCTTAAATAGGCTCAATTAGTGCTTATTTACTGTTTGTTATGTGCAACGTGATGGTCAACTAAATCTCTGCGATTTTTCTCCAAATATCGTGGTGTGCCTGACAAATTAGGAAGCGGTTAAGATTGACGAGTCACTTTAGGATACGGGACGTTTTGACATAAACTATATTCCTCTTTTACGTTACTATTCAATTTGTTTTAATCCAAAATAAATTCAATGCTTGTAAGATAATTTTAAATTATGCAATAAACGTATTTTTGTCAAGACTATTCCCGTTTATTGACGGCGGCGAGGTTTGCAAGTGGCGCCTCAAAAAAAAAATGGTTTAAATATACACAGCTCTTCTGAAACTAAAGTAGCTGATTTTCCGATTGTTGGCATTGGCGCTTCTGCAGGCGGTTTAGACCCCATTAGGAAACTGCTAGAAAACTTACCTGTTGATACGGGTATGGCATTTGTTGTTATCCAGCATTTAGCTCCGGGACAAGAAAGCATGTTGCCCGAGATTCTCTCAAGATCCACCAAGATGAAGGTACTGCAAGTAGAAGAAGGCATGCAGGTGGAGAAGGATCACGTTTACGTTATTGCTCCAGGAACAACCATGACGTTGAAGAATGGTTTTCTAAACCTTGTTCCTAAAGGCGACGCGCTCAAACCTATCAACGATTTCTTTATTTCCTTAGCATATGAACTAAAAGCGCAAGCCATAGGGGTTGTCCTCTCCGGAACAGGCAACGACGGAACTGAAGGCCTCAAAGCAATCAAGGCTGAAGATGGAATAACCTTCACTCAAGATCCTGAAACGGCCCAGTACCCTGATATGCCTAAAAATGCCATAGCCGCCAACGCTGCTTTTTTTGTTCTTCCGGTAGAAAAAATTGCAGAAGAGCTGAAAGCACTTGCTGAACACCCTCAACTTAGCCAACTCCAAAAACTTGAGGGCTCCAAAGATGTTTCTGACCTTAAGAAAATCTTTGTGATGCTCAAAGTTGCCTTTGGAACCGATTTTACACATTACAAAGA
>DATJPJ010000001.1:0-6157 GCA_035506455.1 Candidatus Nanoarchaeia archaeon | reverse complement strand
TTTGCCGATAAGACCTTTGGCGAAGTCGATTTGCTGTGAAACGGTTCCGCCGCCGACTTCGATTTCAGTCACTTCAGGCTTCTTCTTTGCCAGACTAGCCTGACTTGGCTGAGTTGCGACGATGACACGAACCGTGCTAGTTTGATCTTGATTTTCAGTAATTTTCTGCAGCATAGCTTCAGTGTTGAAGCTTTCCGGGAGAACAAGGGTACGTTCCATTTCCTCTGGAGGATTCTTCATCCAGCACTCAGTTAACTGCTGCAGACCGTAAGGACTGTGACTATAGGTTCTCATTCCGAGAATGACTATTGGAGGTGCTTCGAGGATAGTTGCAGCCTTCATGACTTCTTTGCCAAAGTTTGGTGAACGTTTTCTGTCTTCAATAGCAAAAACGTACGTCATGCCTGCTTTGTATCCAGCAAACCCCAAAAGTTTAGGTGCGTCTGCCTTAATTTTTGGCCAGTATCGTATTCTAGCTACTGGGCTCTTGGCGCGGTGCCTTGGTAGGTAAGCTAGTGAACCATGTTTTGGAGCGTGAGTTTTACGGTGACCCATCTTTCTTCAGCTTCGCGGAGGGTAGCAATGAGAAATTAGAGTTATAAACGTTACCGTTACGTTTTACGTTTTAATTTGCGAATTCGCGGGGTGAAGGTGTTTGAATTGAGAAGGGCTATGACACAAGTTTCTTAAGAGTTTTTCTGAATTCACCTTTCAAAAGTATGAAAATTAGCTAGAAAGTAGAACAAGAAAGAATAGTCTTACTTTATTCTCAGAATACCACTTTTAAAAGAAAAATAGTTTCGAAGAAGGGCAAAGCAAGCTTCGTAACGATCTTAGTCTTTAAACCAGCGGCTTTGAACAATTCAATCGATTTCTCCACATCGGCCAAGTTTGATTGCATCAAAAGGATCTCACCCGACGGCTCCAAATGTGGAACTACCTGCGATATGAATCGATCAATTACTTGACGCCCAAAAGGACCCCCAGACCAAGCTCGTCCAAGCCACGAATCTTCCTCGCCGGGCTCAGAAGGCAGGTAGGGCGCGTTGAAAATGATCAAGTCAAATTTTGCAGTTTCAGATAGACCCGTTAGCAAATCACCTTGAACAAAGCTCATGTTGCTTTCAGTATGGTTTAGCTTAGCATTTGCCTTTGCACAACGCACTGCGTGTGGGTTCAGATCAATTGAAACCACTTCGCCAGCACTCTTTGCCGCAACTATTCCCAAAATTCCCGATCCTGTACCGATCTCCAACACCTTCGCTTCAGCCTTGACTTCAAGGTGTTCAGCGAACAAGAAGGAGTCTTCAGCGGGCTCGTAAACATTCTCAAAAACCTCAAAAACGCAGTCGCCGAAAAACACGCGTTTAGTTGCTGAGCGCATTTGCAATCGCCCCGAAATCCGCTGGAGATAATTCTCTCACACGTCTATCTCGCAAAGGAAGCTTATCAGCATTTTCCGCAGCCTGATTCTTGTCAAGCTTCAGCTCGCTTCGAATAAAAGGAGCAACGGCATTGCTTAGCTTCTTGTTTCTTTGGGTGAAAAGCCATTTTGCAAGTCTCCGGAAAAATATCGTGTCTCTTATTGGAAACGGCGGCTTACCCCACGGTTTCATTCGCACGATCACGGAGTCTACCTCAGGTTGTGGATAAAACATCGATCGCGGAACAACATCAAGAAGCTCCGTTTCAGCCGCTTGAAAAGTGATTACTGAAAGCCAACCGTATTCCTCACTTCCTACAGGCGCCACTAGACGTTGGCCAAACTCCTTCTGCAAGATGAGTACTGCGCAGTCGAAACCGCGGTCAAGTAGCCAGATCACAAGTTGCGAACTGAGATAATACGGCGGAATTGAAACAACCTTATTGAATTGGGGCACAACCGCGTTCAATATGTCGCCTTGAACGACGCTAACGTTTTCTAAATCCCGGACCTGCTCACGCAAGACCACCGCGACACTTGGGTCTTTCTCGACTGCAATAACTGCCTTAGCTTTATTCGAAAGAAAACGAGTAAGAAAGCCGAAGCCTGCGCCAACATCGAGCACCACATCGCTGGATCTCAACATTGCATAATCGACAAGATTGGGGTAAATGATCGAGTCGACCATGAAGTTCTGCCCCAGAAGCTTGTTCGGAACTAATCGATGCGCTCGAAGCAGAGACTTCGCTTCTTCAAGACTCATAAGCTATGTGGACAACCTGCGTTTTAGTGGAAACGGGTGAAGAGGCGATATTTACTCTCGCCTTCAAGCTCTTCCATAACGCGTTTAGTTATCAGCTTCACAGGGTTTGGCAATTCTGTACGTTTTATGATGTCGTCAAAGCTTAGGAACGGCTTTTTCTCGCGCTCGTTAATAACTTGCCACATGTACTTTTTGCCAATACCAGGAATCAATTCCAACGCATGCATACGAGGCGTAATCGCGCGAGCGGTGTTGAAGAAATTAACGAACCAGACCTCCCGGTTCTGAATCACTTTTCCAACGACAGAGGGCAGCTCAGCCTTTGCAGAAGCAGTTAGTTCTTCATAGCCGATTCTGCCAATTATGTACGTGACCTCTTCGCGGCTGTCCTTGCCAACATAAACACGATCCCCAGGCTTCAAAACTAGTTCCTCCCTAACGAGAGCCTCAAGAAGCGTGAAGAACTCTTCTCCAACGGATTGTATTAAAGCGCCTGCTCTATAACCAGCACGTCCCGTAGGCCGAGAACCTGGTTTGCCGTGCGACAAGAAGTCGAGTACGTAAGCGTACTCCTCGTATTGCTTCTCCATAGTACTCTCCCTATCCTATCCGCCTTTCTGCTTAAAAACACTTGTATGGTTTACCTATTTCAGTATTCGCTTTTCGTTCAATAGTTCAACTATGGCGGCTAGTTTTTGCGTTTCGATAATCTTACGGCCACCTGCCAGAAAAATGCGGAGTTCATCCACAGTCTCAGGCATGCAGTTTACAATCTGAACAGCCTCAGTTTCATCTAAACCATATTCCTTCACGAGCTTTTCAAGAAGAAGTTCCACGTCTGCTGGTGCTGCCTTAGCAAACTTCGACACATAATCTAATGTGCGACGTTGAAACTGATCCAAATTTTCCTCGCCCATAGATTCCAAAACTTGTTTAACTTGGGGCAGAGTCATTTTGGTTTCGCTTACTTGTTTATTGCTCATGAGAAAAAGCCTTCTAAGTTCCCGTGTAGGGTTCCAAATGTTCGGTTCGAACTATTAGAGTTCTCATGGCGTTGCCCTGAGCTACACTAACGATATAGCCGCGGCCACGCTTATCGATAACTTTACCGATTTTACCGTGAAAACGTTTGTGGGGCAAAGCTTTCTGCTGAGCGGAATCTATCTTAATTATAACGCTGGCACCGTTTTCGATCTCGTACAGAAACTTTGTGAGCTTAGGCTTGCCTTTCTCGCGCTGCGATTTCGTCATAAGACTTCGGGTTCCGGCGCGGTATCCTTTTGAGGGTCTCATTCATGTTTCACCTTATTGATCTTCCATGATAACTTTTAAAACGTCAAGCTTGAGGATCTTCGCTGGATTTTTGAGTAATTCCGCAACGCTTGGCACTGTTCGTCCTTCATCGCCTGACACCAATTCCTTCACATAGAGGCCTCCTTGGCAAAGAACTTCCATCAAAGCCTCTTTGGGAGATATCTTCTTAACTTTGAGCTTATATATGTACCTTTCCCGCGTCAAATCAGCTCGTCTATGCACAACCCGCAACGGTGTTTGCTGCTTGATAACGACGCCGTTGAGTCTTTCCTCAAGAATCAGCATGTCAGAGGCCGTGACCTCATTCTCAAACAAAATCAGTGCCCGATACTCCTTCTGAGCGTTCTCAGCCTTCTTAAGCTTACGAACAACATCCCGCGTGGTAAACCGAAGACGAGAAATCTCCACCTTATCTTTGGCCCCAGCGTTAATTTGTTCTTCAACCTGCTTAAGATTAATTGAGCGCTTCTTAGGCCTTGAAATTTCAACAACAAAGGGACGACCAGTGCCCAGCATACGGGCATCGATGTCTTCTCTGCCTGACGCGTGAAATGCAGACTCCGATCCTTGCGCGGCCTCGAGCACGGGTTTTGAAACCAACGCCTCCACCGAAGTCGGGTACATGAGTCCAGTTCCACCACACTTTTGACAACCTCTTCCGCGGCAGTCGGAACAGAACCATCTAGATTGGGGAATATCTCTAACGAGTTTGCGATACCTACCCGCCACGAAAAGCGGGTTAACTTGAAGATGAATACGGTCGTTGAAGGGGTTGATGATTATCATGAGGTCAGGTTTTCGGAAATCTACAGTCTTGCCCGTTTTCGTCTCTATCTGTTTGCCTATGACACGGCCAAACTCATGTTTGATGCTTTCGCTACTACGCACATCAAGCGAAGCTTTGAATTCGTCTTCTCGTTCAGACATTGAAACCGGCATTTCGATGCCTATGAGAAAAGTGCTGTATTCATAGTTCAGGGTTTTCTGTAGAATTCTTTCAACCAAATCGTCTACATGCTGAAAATGATCGTCGCACAGAAAACAAGGTTTTGGTTCAGCTTTTGCAAGGCGCTTCTTCAGGTGACGCAATGTCTCCGCGGCGAGGCTTGAAAACCCGTTCGTAGCCAAAACCTTGAGTGCCTTTGTGCCTTCAAGCTTTTTCTCCGCAGACGCTGAAGACGCCTGCATCACAAGAGTAAGTTTGATCGCCTCTCCACGACGATTATTCTCCAATCCATGACCCAGAAGCGCAAACTGCCTACCTAAGCAATGATCACACAAAGGGTATTTCTCGAGCATCCGCAACGCTTTTTCGAGGACATCCATGTCTTCGTCCTACTTGAAATCGGTAGGAAAGCCCTGTCCACCCATACCCGGCATAAAGGGCATCTTCCCCTTCTTACGCTTCATCATCTTAAGCATACGACGCATCATAACATACTGTTTGAGCAACTCTTTGACGTCTTTTTCTGTTGTACCCGAACCTCGAGCAATTCGCCTGGCACGGTTAAAATTGAGCATCTTAGGATTTTCCTTCTCTTCAGGCGTCATCGACTGGATGATAACCCGCCACTTCTCCAAGCGGTCCTCAGCAACGTTGAGCATTTCATCATTAACCTTGCCCGAAACGCCAGGCAACATTTGAAGAACTTTCTTAAACGGACCCATACCACGAACCGCTTCAAACTGCTCGTACATATCAGTTAACGTAAACTTGCCACTCATGATTTGTTTAGCTTTTTTCTGCGGGACCTTGACTTCAGCATCTTGAACCTTTTCCAAAAGCGTCTCTAAGTCGCCCATACCCAACAGGCGCCCCACAAAGCGGGATGGAACAAACTGTTCGATGTCTTCTACTTTTTCGCCAGTTCCGATGAACTTTATAGGGGCCCCAGTGGCCGCCACGGCTGACAGGGCGCCACCTCCTCTAGCAGAACCATCTAACTTTGTGACGAGAATGGAGCCTATCGGAGTTGCCTCGTGGAAGGTCTTCGCCTGTGCGAGCGCCTGCTGACCAATAGTTCCATCAATAACCATCATGATTTCATTAGGCTTGATGTTTTTCTCGAGATCCTTCATTTCCTTAATGAGCTCTTTTTCCTCTTTGTGCCTTCCTGAAGTGTCCACGATAACGATGTCTTTATCAACGAACTGCCTAAGCCCTTGTTGAACAACTTTTACAGGATCTTTCGCTTGAGGGTCACCATAAATTGGAACGTTAATTCTTTGAGCAAGCTGCTGGAGCTGCGCGTACGCACCCGGCCTGAACGTGTCTCCGGCTATGAGCGCGGGCTTAAGGCCTTTTTTCTGGAGGTACCTTGCAAGTTTTGCAGCTTGAGTAGTTTTTCCCGAGCCCTGTATGCCTACCAGCATTAGAATATACTTCTTGCCAGGGTCTATCTTGAGCGGTACGGATTTCTCTCCCACGAACCTAGTAAGTTCCTCGTACACCACTTTTATGACATGTTCTCGTCTGGAGATACCGGGTGGAACCTTTTCATTGAGTGAACGTTCTTCGATGCGTTTTGAGATACTTAGAACTAGCTGAACGTTCACATCAGCCTGCAGGAGTGCCCGCTGGATGTCGCGGACGAGTTCCTTCACAGCGGCTTCGTCTACGACGGAGGATTTGAAGATTTTTTTTATGGCGTCGGTAA